>JBLHKG010000024.1:0-10137 GCA_047619835.1 Alphaproteobacteria bacterium | reverse complement strand
CCGATCTTCTTGATCAGCTCGACCCCTTCCTGCTTGAGGACGGTCAGCGGCGGGGCGTCGGTGCCAAAAATAAATTTGTCGGCGCCGACCGTATCGAACGCGCAGCGCGCCGCCGGCGGGTGATAGCAGGTCGATTCCAGATACATCATCTTGAGATAATGGCTCGGCGGGTGGTTGATCAGCATCGGCTCGTAGGTGCCGAGGAAATAGGCTTCCTCCTGCAACCGGTAGGCATAATCCATCCGGCCGATCATCTCGCAAATGCCGCCGCCGAGATGGGTGCCGACCAGCTTCAAATTGGGGAATTTTTCAAAAATGCCGCGAACGATAATGCGCGCGATCGCCAGCGCGCCGTCCATGGGCCGGCCAATCGAGGAGGCGAGCCGATAGTCGCGCATCCGCTCTTCGCCAAACCCGACCGACGGCGGATGGACCACCACCGGCACGTCGAGCTCGCAGGCCAGCTCGAAAAACGGCAAGGCTTCCTCGTCGTCGGGATAGTGTCCCTGGAAGCTCGATGTGACCCAGGCGCCCTTGAGCCCGTCTTCTTTTACCGCCCGTTCGAACTCGCGCAGGAACGCGTCGCCGCCATAGGGGTTGGTCGAGGCAAAGCCGTAAATATTGTCATACTTGTCCTGCTGCGAGGCGATATAGCGGTTATGGCGCTCCAGCATCTTGAGCTGGCCCGCTGGGTCGTGATCGCGCAGCCCGTGCAGCGGGTTGCTGATACAGGTGATGTCGACGCCGCCAATTTCCTGCGCCTTGAGGACGTTTTCAATGGTGTGGGGCGGGGTGCGCTTGTTGTCGCCATCGGCGAGGACGCGGCTGTGAAAGGCGGTGTTGACCGAAGCAATCTGATCTTCGGGAGCGAACACATGGGTATGGAAATCGATGATCATGGCGGTTCCTCGGGGAGGGCTTTCGCAAGAATTGAGAAATATTAGCACTGGTGGGCGGGGTTGCCGACCCACCACTTTCCGATCATCCTTAAACGACAGGGATTTGAGAAATTCGGGCGGAAAAAGCTGACTCACAGGAGCAAATCACGATGACCATCGACGTTCACGCCCATTTCGTGCCGCCCGCCATCATGGAGGATATCAACCAGCGCGGCGCCGGGTACGGCGTGAGCCTGGTCGAGCATCCGCCGGGTTGTCACTGCTGCAAATTCGAAAACGGCCAGCAGATACGGCCGTTCTTCGAAACCATCCTCAGCGTCGACCGGCGGATTGAGGCGATGGACCGGCAGGAGGTGGACCGCGAAATCCTCAGCGTGTGGGCCGACATTTTCGGCTACAGCCTGCCGCCGCGGCAGGGTGCCGAATGGCACCGGGTGCTGAACGATAATCTCGCGCGCATTGCCGAGGGGACGCCCGAGCGGTTTTCCTGGATGGCGTCGGGTGCGCTGCAGGATGCCGCGCTGGCGGCGAAGGAGCTTGAGCGCTGCAAGGCGGCCGGGGCGGTCGGCACCATTGTCGCCGCGAATGTGTGCGGAGAGAATCTCGGCGATTGTCCGCTCGATGAATTCTGGGCGGCCTGCGAGGCGCTCGACATGCCGGTGTTTATCCATCCCGCGCTGCCGGTGTCCGAGGGGCGGGCGCGCAATTTCGGGCTCAACCAGATCTGCGCCTATACCGGCGATACCACCCTCACCATCGGCTCGATGATTCTGTCGGGCGTGTTCGAGCGCTACCCGAAGCTCGATATGGTGCTGTCGCATGGCGGCGGCACGCTACCGTTCCTGATCGGCCGGTTTGACCGGATGCATGCGACGTCGGACCGTAAAATGACCGGCGATGTCGCGGCAAAACCGCCGTCGGAATATCTGCGGCAGTTCCATTACGACACCATCCTGAATGAGTCGCTGGCGCTGCAATTCCTCAAGAAAATGGTGGGTATCGACCGCATCCTGATCGGCACCGACGAGCCGTTCCCGGTGGGAGATCCGGACCCGCTAACGGTGCTGCGCGCGGCGGGATTTAGCGCGGATGAACTGGATCAGATCGGCGAGAAAAACCCGCGGGCGCTGTACCGGGGGCTTTAATGGCGCGCTCGATCCCGAGATAAATTTCTGATTTCCTTGACAATTTGGGAATGCGGCCCTATATAGCGGGTTCTACATTGCCCCGCGAAAGCGCGAAGTGTTGCCCACTGATATCAAAGGGGCAGCGCATTCTCCCGGGAACAATCAAAAAAAATCAGCTCATTCCGGCCGCGCCCGGGGTAGGGCATAACGCCACGGCCCGGCCGCGTTTTTTGCGCTGTCCGCACCGTTGGTGCATAAGGATACCCAAGTGACTATCAGTAATTTTTCGGAACTCGGCCTTGCCGAACCGATCGAACGTGCGTTGACGTCCAGAAATCATCTCGTCCCGACGCCGATTCAGGCCCGGTCCATTCCTCAGCTTCTTGAAGGCAAGGACATGCTGGGCATCGCCCAGACCGGCACCGGCAAAACGGGGGCCTTTGCGCTCCCCATTCTTCACAAGCTCTCCCGCAACAGTGACGGCAGCACGCGCAATGCGCGGGCGCTGGTCCTTGCGCCGACGCGGGAACTCGCCATTCAGATCGGCGACGAATTCCGCGCCTATGGCGTCAATCTGCATCTGCGCCAGACGCTGATCTATGGCGGCGTCAGCCAGAAGCCGCAGGTCAGCGCCCTTCAGCGGGGGCTCGACATCATCATCGCCACGCCGGGCCGTCTGCTCGATCTCATGAACCAGGGGTTCGTGAAGCTCAATGCGGTCGAGTTTCTGGTGCTCGACGAGGGCGACCGGATGCTCGATATGGGCTTTATCCGCGACATTCGAAAGATCATCGCGGCGATGCCCAAGCAGCGTCAGACGATGCTGTTCTCGGCGACCATGCCCAATGAGATCGCGCGCCTGTCGGGCGATATCCTGATCAATCCGGTGCGTGTCGAGGTAACGCCGCAGGCGACGCCGATCGAGAGCATCGAGCAGAGCGTCTATTACATCAATTCGAAAGCCAAGGGGGGGCTGCTCAGCAGCCTTCTGGAGGACAAGGCCCTAAAAAGGGTGATCGTGTTCACCCGGACCAAGCATCGCGCCAACCGGGTTGCCGATCATCTCGAAAAGACCGGAATCAGCGCCGACGCGATCCATGGCAACAAATCCCAGAACGCGCGTCAGAAGGCTCTCCAACGCTTTCGCGATGGTCATGCAAGGGTCCTGGTGGCGACCGACGTCGCGGCCCGCGGCATCGATATCGATGGCGTGACCCATGTGATCAATTATGAAATCCCCAACGAGCCGGACAGCTATGTCCATCGCATCGGGCGGACGGCACGGGCCGGGGCGAGCGGCGTCGCCGTTGCGTTCTGCGATTCGACCGAGCGCGGTTATCTGCGCGACATCGAAAAGCTGATCAAGCGGAAGCTCTCGGTGATTGGCGAGGAGCCGGCGCCGGGCGAGTTCGAATCGGCCCCCGAAAAGCCGCAGGGCAGGGGCCGGGGCGGTTCGCGAAATGGCGCCAACAGCAATGCGCGTCCCAACAATTCCGGCGGTCCGGCCAAAAAGCGCAGCCGGCCCCGCAACCGCTCCGGCGGCTCCGTCCGCGCGGCAGCATAAACAGGTTCAGGTAAAACGGTGGTCCAAGTGGGCTACCGTTTTACCAGCCTGATTTCAGATCGGAATGACCAGCAGGGTATCGATCCGGCGCGATTCCAGAATCACGCTGCGCTCCTGAAATTTGAGCGTGCCGCCGTCTTCGACGATGGTATCGAGATAACGCCCGCAGGCAAAATTCAACATCGCGCCCTCGGCCATGGTGCGGGTGATCGAAAAATTCGATTTGGTGCGATACACCCCATTTTTGCTGTCCTGAATCTGCAGCGCGCTGACCATGTGGCAATAGGTGTGCGGCTCAAAGACATTGGCGGTGCGCAGCGCTGAAATGCGGTCGTGAAACATGCCGTGCCCCTCGCAATAGATCAGGCTCACCGGCAGGTTGAGATCGGTGTTTTCGCGCGTCGTGACGCGATAGATGCCGCCGTCGGCGAAGAATTCGTGCCATTCCTCCAGCCGGTCGTCATCGATGCAATGGATGTAATCTGCATTCAACGCTTCGATGCGCAGCCGCAGGGCGAGATCCCCATTAAGTTCTGGGTCGAGTTCTGCTAAAGCCATCGGTTAAATACCCATACAATCGCGCCAGCCCTTCCAGAAGCCGCGCACCGCAGCCTCTGTAACGCGCGAGCCCTGGCTTGGCTCAATCGCGCGGCCGCCCATCGGCATGACGGTCATGGCGCTGCCGTCTGATTTGGCGGTGCGCTGTACCCAGCCGCCGACCGCGCCGTCCTCCATCGAGATAAAGCCTGCGGGACCGACCAGATTATTGGCCTGGATCCGGAGCGCCTGCATGTCTGCATCATCATCTTCGAAGCCAAGGATGGTCCAGATCAGCTCGGATTGTCCGACACCCTGCGGGATCAGCTGCCGCACCGCGAGGCAGTTGAGGATCTGCTGAACCACCAGGGTCGGAAACACCGTCTGGATCGAGTTGGTGACGGTATCGCCCAGCTCAAGCTTGTGTTCCATCATCCTCGTGTCTTTGAGTTTGTAGGAATCCTGTTTCGAGCGGAGTTTTTCCTTGCCGATCTCGTCATCCTTGATATCGGTGCGCTCGGTAAAGCTCAGATGATGCCAGCCGTTGTCGCTGATCTTGATGCCGCCGCCCATCGTCGGGCGCACCACGCCGAATGTGTTGTGAAACACATGCAGCAGGCTGGCGTGATAGGAATCCTTGTTGTTCTCGACATAGAGCTTCCAGTTATTGGGAAAGATCTGGCTGTGATAGCCGAGCACTTTCAAAGGCTTGATCAGCACACGGTCGACCGCCGCGACGAGCTCGTCGCCGAGATATTCCGCCACCGGTACTGTCTCGTCGGAAAACGTGCCGAACACCAGCCCGCGAAACACTTCGACCCGCAGGGTCTGGAGCCCATGCTCCTCATTGACGAATTCGTCGGTCAGCCCGCCCTTGCCGCCAACCCCGCGCTTGAACGCGACTGACATCAGATCGCCGCGCAGATTGTAGACCCAGTTGTGATAGACGCAGCTCAGCTCGCTGACATTGCCGCGCGGCTTGTAGCAGATCAACGATCCCTTATGGGCGCAGCGATTGACCATCGCATTGACCGTGCCGGCCTCGTCCCGAATGACAATGATCGGCGAATCCCCGGCATAGGTCGTCTTGTAATCGCCGGCATTGGGGATCTCGCAATCGAGGCCCAGGAAATTCCAGACAGGACCCTGAAAAATGCGCTTTTGCTCCAGCGCGTAGAGATCCTCGTCGGTATAGACCTGATAGGGGACGCGTGACGTGTCCTCATACGGCCAGACGAAATCCGTTGTGTGATTGGTTTGCAGCGTGTCCATCAAAATGACCTCACAGTTTCACGCAGACATTACTCATCTCGGTATAGAACTCCAGCGAGTAATTACCGCCTTCGCGACCGATGCCGGATTGTTTTGTGCCGCCGAACGGCGTCCGTAGATCGCGCAGGAACCAGCTATTGACCCAGCAGATGCCGACTTCCATCTGCGGCGCGACGCGGTGGGCGCGGGTAAGATCCTCGGTCCAGATCGAACAGGCAAGCCCATAAGGCGAATCGTTGGCCAGCGCGATGACTTCGTCTTCGCTGTCGAACGGCGCGATATGGCAGCACGGGCCGAAGATTTCTTCCTGTATGACCGCCGAGCTCTCGGGCAACCCTGTCCAGATGGTCGGCTGTACCCAGGCGCCGTTGGCAAGATCGCCCGGCATGTCGGGGACGCCGCCGCCGGTAATTACATTGGCGCCTTCCGCGGCGGCCCTGGCGTAATAGCCCAGCACCTTTTGCTGATGCTCCTTGCTGATCAGCGTGCCGAGGGTGGTCGCCTTGTCCTCGGGCCGACCGGCAACAAGGCCCTCGGCGGCGAGTTTCAGCCGCGCGACGAATTCATCGAAGATAGGCCGTTCGACATAGACCCGTTCGGTGCCGAGACAGACCTGACCGCAATTGGCGAAGGCCGACCGCGTGGTGCCTTCGATCGCCTTGTCCATGTCGCAATCGGCGAACACCAGCGCGGGGTTTTTGCCGCCGAGCTCCAGCGACACGTCGCGGACGCCGATGGCGGCGTTCTGCATGATCGCTTCGCCGGTACGCGTTTCACCGGTAAAGGTGAGCGCATCGACATCGGGATGCTGGGTCAGGAATTCTCCCGCGCTGCCCGGGCCGAAGCCGTGGATCACGTTGTAGACGCCAGGCGGCACGCCGACCGCGTTCATGACCTCGCCCAGCATCGCGGCGGTTGAGGGGGTTTCCTCCGATGGCTTGACCACCACCGTATTGCCGCAGGCGAGCGCCGGCCCGACTTTCCAGGTCATCAGCAGCAGCGGCAGGTTCCACGGGCAGATCACGCCGATCACGCCCTTGGGTCGCGAGGTGGTGTAGTTCAGCGCACCAGTGCCGTCCGGCGTCGGCATGCGGAACGCTTGTTCGTGATGATTGCGCATGATATCGGCAAAAATCTGGAAATTCGCCGCGCCGCGCGGGATGTCGAGATGTGAGGCAAGGCTGACCGGTTTGCCGGTATCGGCAACCTCGGCGGCAAGAAAATCGTCGAACCGCGCGGTAATGCCGTCGACTATGCCCGAGACGATCTTGAGCCGTTCCGCCAGCGGCATGGTGCCCCACGGCCCCTTGAGCGCGGCTTTCGCAGCCTGTACCGCATCATCGACGTCCTGCTTGCTGGCCTCGTGGACCAGGGAGATCACGCTGCCATCGACCGGGCTGATATTCTCGAAAACCTTGCCGCCGCCGGTGCGGTATTCGCCGTTGATAAAGTTTAGTGCACGAATTTCGTCGATCTTGCTGGCCGCTTTCACCGTCATCTCCTTCGCCAAATGGTCATTTGCGGTAACCTGCGGCGGAGCAGGCGGCAAGTCAACTAAACAGCCGTGATAAGCGCATTTTTCGTTCGGATTCGAGAATTTCTTAACCATTTACCGGTATCACTGAGGTCGAAGACTTTTACGGCGCTATGGAGTTCAAGCAAACCCACATGAAGAAAATGAAAGATATGCCCGCGTTACAAACGCTGGAAGAAAACCTCAACGCGCTTTTCAAGTATGTTGACCGGGTTCGCATTGAAATCGCCACATTGAACAAGTCCGGCGATGGCGATGACAAGTTCATGACCATGAGTAAACAGCTCGATGGCGTGGTGGAAGCGACAAAGGACGCCAGCGAGCGCATCATGGACGCTGTTGAAAACAGTAATGCGGCTTCTGACAAGCTTCGGGAAGCCTTGTCAGACCCGGCGCAACTTGAACTTCTTGATAGAGTGATCGACAGTAATAATGTCATCTTCGAAGCCTGCGCCTTCCAGGATCTCACCGGTCAACGCGTCACCAAGATTGTAAAATCCGTCAGCTATGTCGAGGAGCGTGTCACGGCGTTGCGGGCGATCTGGGGAACCTACGAGCTCGATGAATTCGAAATGAAACAAAAAGATGAGCGTACAGCAGACGAAAAACTGCTCAACGGCCCGCAAATGATAGCTGAAGCGATCAGCCAGGACGAAATAGACAAGCTATTTGACTAGCCGAGCGGCGGTTTTGGCTCTCGTTACGTAGAGTGCGTTGCCGTACGGATCGCCTGCCAGACACGCTCCGGCGTTGCCGGCATTTCCAGATGTCTTATGCCGAGTGGCGCGAGCGCATCATTGATCGCGTTCATGACCGCCGCCAGCGCGCCCACCGTGCCGCATTCGCCGGCGCCCTTGACCCCGAGCGGGTTGGTCGCCGTCAGCACGGGCCGTCCCTCGACTTCGAATGAACACATATCGTCGGCCCGCGGCATGCAGTAATCCATGAAGGAGGCGGTCACGAGCTGGCCGCTTTCTTCGTCATAGATCAGATTTTCCATTAATGCCTGTCCGAGGCCCTGGGCGATGCCACCATGGATCTGACCCTTGACCAGCAGCGGATTGATCTCAAACCCGACATCGTCGACGACCGTGTAGCGCGTGATTTCGATCTGGCCGGTTTCCGGCGCTATTTCCAGCTCACAAATATGACAACCGTTGGGAAAATTTGCTTTCTTGGGGTTGTAGGTCGCGGTCTCATAGAGCCCGGGCTCCACTCCGTCGGGTATTTGCGCCGGGTCGAAAGAAGCGGTGACGACTTTCTTGAAGGGCAAAGACCGGTCGGTGCCGGAGATGACGAACTGGCCGTTTTCGAAAGAGACATCGGCTTCCGCCGCTTCCAGAAGACCGGCGGCGACTTTGCGCGCCTTTTCGACGACCTTCCCGATTGCCTCAAATACCGCGCCGGACCCGATCGTGGCAGTGCGTGAGCCACCCGTGCCGGTGCCGAACGAGACTTTGTCGGTATCGCCTTCGACGACCCGGATATCATCCGGTTCCAGCCCCAGCTTTTCGCATACGAGCTGCTTGTAAATGGTCTCGTGCCCCTGGCCGTGCGGGGTCGATCCCACAAGTACGGTTACCGTTCCGGATGGATCGAAGCGCATCTCGGCAGTTTCCGGCTGCGCGCCGGCGGCCTGTTCAACCGAACAGGAGATTCCAATGCCGCGCAGCCTGTTTTGGTTGGCTGCTTCCTTCCGGCGCACCTCGAACCCGGCATAATCGGCCTTTTCCAGACATCGCGTCATCAGAGCTTCGAATTCGCCGCAATCATAGGTGAAGGTCAGCGCCGTTTTATAGGGCATGGCGGTTGGGGATATGAAATTCAGGCGGCGCAACTCAATGGCGTCGATACCGGTTTCCTGCGCCGCAAGCTGTACCAGCCGCTCGATGACATAGGACGCTTCCGGCCGCCCGGCGCCGCGATAGGGCGAGATCGGGCTGCGGTTGGTGATTACCCCGGTTACCGTCACATGGGCGGACGGGATGGTATAGGGCCCGACCATCCCGCCGATATTGCCGGTCGACGGAGCAAACCCAAGGAAGGACACGTAGGCGCCGAGGTTGGCATTGGTCTTTACCCGCAGGGCAAGGAACTTGCCGTCGGCATCAAGAGCGAGCTCGGCATCGGTGACGTTATCGCGACCGTGATCGTCGGCGGTGAAGCCTTCGGTCCGCTCGCACAACCATTTTACGGGGCGTCCAACACGTTTCGACGCCCAGCCCATCAGCGGCACTTCGGGATAGATCGCTCCCTTCATGCCGAACGAACCGCCGACATCGCCGGTGATCAGGGTCAGGGCATTTTCGGGAATGCCGCCGAACGTGTGTTTGGTCAACGCAGCGCGCCATGCATAGGGGCGCTGGCACCCGGTCGTGATGGTGTAGCGGTCCTCACCCTTGTGGAACTGGGCGAGCACGGCGCGGGGTTCCATTGTGCTGGCGTGCACGCGCGTGATTTCGAATTTGTTATGGACGATATGTGCGGCGGCAGCGAAGGCCGCATCCGTGGCTGCGCTGTCGCCGAATTCGCGGACGAATACCTCGTTGCCCGGACATTCATCCCAGATTTGCGGTGCGCCTGTCTCATTGGTCGTTTCGGTTGAGATCGCGGAGGGCAGGGGGGTGTAGTCGATTTCGATCGCTTCGGACGCGTCTGTTGCCTGCTCGATTGTTTCGGCAACGATTATCGCGACGGCCTGTCCGACATGATGCACGCGATCGCGGGTCAGTGCCGGGCGTGGCGGACGCACCATGGGCGATCCGTCGCGGCGCTTCAGCGGCGCGCCGCCGGTGATCTGCCCCATGCCGTCGGCGGCATAGTCGGCACCGGTCAGAACCGCGAGGATCCCGGGCATATTTTCTGCGGCGCTCGTGTCAATCGACGTGATCTGCGCATGGGCATGAGGCGAGCGCAGCACTACGGCATGTGCCTGATGTGCCAGGTTGAAATCATCCGCATAATGGCCGTTGCCGGTGAGTAGCCGGGGGTCTTCTGTCCTTGGAACGGGCTGTCCGAGACCGAACTGCATGTCTTCATTCTCCGGGATGTGAGATCAGCGTTTGCATATCACAGGCGCGGGGCTATCGATACCGGTGGGCGCTGTCTCCCTTGGCGTGCCGGGAGAGAGGCCCTATCTTTGGAACATGATCAATTGAAGGAAATCGCCATGTGGTTCGGATCGTCGAAAAATCTACAAATTCC
>JBLHKG010000023.1:0-10274 GCA_047619835.1 Alphaproteobacteria bacterium | reverse complement strand
ATGATCCGGAAAGGTCAGTTTGACCAGTCAGAGCAGTCTGGCTTCGCGCAGTTCGCCGCACTCGCTGGATAGGTGTGTCCGCTAGTAGAGCTACCTTCGCCGTAGCGGAAACTTTGCGACACTACCATCCGAATTGCCCTGGTCGGCGCGAAAACCGCCGTCCGTTTGATTTCCTATAATCGGGAGGAGCCCGAAAGTGACCCATGACTTGATATTGACCGGAGGCCGCGTGTTCGATCCGGCCAGCGGTCTCGACCGCCAAACAGATGTTGCCTTTTCCAACGGCAAGCTCGCCGAAATCGGCGACGGGCTTGACGGACGAGAGGTGCAGGACGTCTCGGGGTCGCTGGTGACGCCGGGACTGATCGACCTGCATACCCATGTCTATTGGGGTGGCAGCTCGCTTAGCGTGCCCCCGGACAGCTACGCCCACAGTTCCGCCATCACCACGCTTGTCGACACCGGCAGTGCCGGTCCGGGCAACTTCGCCGGGTTCAAGGCGCATGTCATCGACCGTTCGACAACCCGCATCCTGTCCTATCTGCATATCTCGTTCGCGGGCATATTCGCCTTTTCCCCAACGGTGATGGTGGGCGAAAGCCAGGACATGCGCCTGATGGCAACCCGAGACGCGGTGGCCGTGGCTTTGGCCAATCCCGACGACATCATCGGTATCAAGGTGCGGGTGGGCAAGAACACCAGCGGTCCGAACGGGATCGCACCCCTGCAACTGGCGCTGATCGCGGCGGATCAGTGCGGCCTGCCGGTCATGGCCCACATAGACGAGCCGTCGCCTACCTACGAGGAAGTCGTAAACCTTTTGCGGCCCGGCGACGTCCTGACTCATTGCTACCGCCCGTTCCCCAACGCGCCGGTCTTTGCCGACGGATCGGTAAGGGCCGGGGTTTTGAAAGGGCGCGAGCGGGGGGTTCTGTTCGACATCGGACATGGGATGGGGGCGTTTTCGTGGAAAACTGCACGGGCGATGATGGCGGCGGGATTTCCCCCCGACGCCATTTCCTCTGACGTGCACACGCAGTGCATCAACGGTCCGGCCTGGGACCTGGTACGCACCATGAACAAGCTGCTGGCCCTGGGCATGCCCCTGGCCGAAGTCGTGACCGCCTCTACGACGACGCCCGCCGATGCCGTGCGGCGACCGGAACTGGGTCGGCTGACCGCCGGCGGGATCGGCGATGCCAGCGTGATCGCGGTGACCGACGAACCGATCGAGCTTGAGGATGTGTTGGGCGAAACCTTGATCCATCCGCAACGTATTGTCGCCAAAGGTTCGGTCCGTGCTGGCAAATGGATCAACGCCTAGTCATGGCGGATATTTCGGTCTGGGCCTACCCTTGGGATCTGCACGACATGGGCATTGACGCCGCGGTGGCGACCTTGACGGTGCAGGGCGTCGATATGATCAGTCTGGCCACCTCGTATCACGCGGGGCGTTTCCTGCAGCCGGGCAATCCAAAGCGCCGTGTCTGGTTCCCGCAGGACGGCACCGTCTACTACTCCGTCGATGACGCCCGCTGGGAAGGGACAGAGATCAAGCCGCTACAGGCGGACATCGTCGCGACAGAGGGTGACTACCTGGGCGAACTGGTGGCGCGGCGCGATACCGGAGGGACGAAGGTGTCGTGCTGGACCGTTTGTCTCCACAACACCCGCCTTGGCATGGCGCACCCCGATCATGTCATGCGAACCGCGCAAGGCGATCCGCATTTCTACGCGCTTTGCCCGTCCAGCCCTGCGGCACGCGCCTATGTAACCGGCATGGCCGCCGAGATATCCCATCGCTATCGCCCCGACCGGATAGAGCTTGAAAGCCCCGATTTCATGGGGTTCGATCACGGCTTTCACCATGAAAAAGACGGGCTTGGCCTGCTGGCAGAGGATCGTTTTCTTCTGGGCGTGTGCTTTTGCGATCATTGCATGACGCGCGCCCGGTCGGCCGGTGTACCCGCCGAGGCGGCGCGCGACAGGGTAAATGCATTGCTCGACGCGGACTTTGCGCGCGAATTGCCCCGACCGCAGTTTTCCGGTTTCCCACAACAGGCGTTGGATGCGTTCCGGGATACGCCTGATCTGCACGCCTATCTGGTTTGGCGGACAGAGCCGGTAGCCACCTTGATCGCGGAAATTCGGGCGTCCACTCACCCAGCCACGCAACTGTTGGTGATCGATGCCGAGGGCAGTTGGTGGGGCGGCGTCGACCTTGGCCGGATCGCGCCCCATTGCGACGGCGTTCTCTACTGCGTCTATGCCGTGCCCGCGCCGCGCATTACGCCGCTTCTTGCCGGCGTGCGCAGAGTGATCGGACCCGCGAAGATACTGATCGCCGGTTATCAGCTATTCTACCCAGAGGTGGCCGATGCCGTCGATCTGCGCGACCGCGTATCGGCGGCGACAGGCTTGGCGGATGGGTTCAATTTCTACAATCTTGGCCTGGTCCCGGCGCAACGGCTTCACTGGATCGGTGCGGCCTGTCGCTGACCGCTTAGGACACTTCGCGAGATACTGCATACTGCGAAAACGAGGCTTCAGTCCCCCAACGGTTCCAGGATATTGCCAGACCGGTGGTTCAACGAGACATATTTTATCCGACGCAGATTTTCGCGAGCCTTAGGCCCCAGGGTATACCCGGTCGCGGCGGACAACAGGTCGATGACAGCAAGATAAGCGAACCGCACCGAGGTGGGCGTCAAGGTATCCTGAGTTTCCGCCACAGCCACGGTGAGGGGATGGTCCACAGCATCGGCAAGCGGGCTGGCCATTGCGGTAATCGCAATCGTCGTGGCCCCATACCCCCGCGCCAGGCAGACGGCCTCGATCAGTTCCGCGGTCTTGCCCGAGGCCGAGATTGCCAGCACGACGTCCTCGGGTCCCAGCGTGGCGGCGGTCATGCGCATGAAATAGGCTTCGGGACAGCAGGCGACGTTCACGCCGTAGCGAAACAGGCGGTACTGCGCTTCTTCAGCCAGGATCGCCGCACTTCCGCCCAGTCCAAATGTCACGACCTGCCGCGCGCCAGCCACAGCCTCTGCCGCCGCCTGGACGGCCGCGGGCGACAGTTGCCGCTCTACTTCGCGCAAGGCGCCGCGCGCGTCCGAGAGGATCGGATTCCAATAGGCAGGAACGTCGGAACCGGTCGCGGTGGGGGCTGCGTCGGCGTTCAGGTAAAGCTCTCCGACCACAAGGCTTTGGGCCAATTTCAGCTTGAAATCACGCACCCCCTGACACCCGATCGCACGGCAGAACCGCGTCACGCTGGGTTCGCTGACCCCGGCACGCTGGGCTAGGCTGGCAATGCTGTCCTCTACCGCGCGGGGCACATCTGTCAGCACCGCCGCCCCGACCTTGCGCTCCGCTGGACTAAGCGAATTCAGTTGATCCTTGATGCGTCCCAGGATGTCGATAATCTGACCGTGCGGGCGCGCACCCTGTAGGGGCGCGACGGATCGGGCAGGCTCGGGCAAATTGACTGCCATTCATATCTCCTGATTCAGAGGCGATGGTTGCTATGGCCAGCCGCCACGTCAAGCGTTTTAGAATATCACAGAGACGCGTCGCAGCTAAGCATCCGTAAACAAAACCTAAAAATTTTGGGTCCCGGTGCACTTGACAGGTATGTAGCTAAATTACAGACTTGAGAAATGGCGAACACTGACTGGACCACTGCTTTGACACGGCGGTGTGACGGCATGGGATGCGTCGGGGAGCGTATTTGAATGAAAGTCAGGATGGACCTTACTGCAATGCCACGCTTTTCAGGCCAATTCCCTACGTCAGGCTCACAGCGCCACATATGTGCAACGATCGATGGCCTAGGGTCAGTCCAACGATGAGCGGCAACCTTATCCTGCGAGGCGGCCGCGTCATTGATCCAGCCCAAGGCATCGACCGGATTGCCGATGTGGTCATCGAGGCGGGCAAGATCGTCGGGCTGGATACCGCGCCGCCGCCGTCCGCCGAAAGTGTCGATGCCAGCGGCGCAATCGTGACGCCGGGTCTCATCGATCTGCACACCCATGTCTACTGGGGCGGCACATCTCTCGGTGTTGATCCTGACGCCTACGCGCTCAAGACCGCCAGTCCCTTGCTGGTGGACGCGGGCAGCGCCGGGCCGGGCAATTATGCAGGCTTTGCCAAACACGTGATCGGCCCGGCCTTTCCGCGTATCCTGTCGTTCCTGCACATCAGCTTTGCCGGGATTTACGCCTTCTCTGACAGGGTGAAAGTGGGCGAAAGCCACGACATGCGCCTGATGGCGGCGCGGGATTCGGTACAGGTCGCCTTGGACCACCCGGATACCATCGTTGGCATAAAGGTCCGCATCGGAGCCTATGCAAGCGGGCCCTCGGGCATCGCGCCACTGGATGTGGCAATGGCCGTGGCCGAGGAAACCCGCCTGCCGCTGATGGTCCACATAGACGAGCCGCCGCCCAGCTACGGCGAAGTCGTCTCGCGGCTGCGAAAGGGCGATGTGTTGACCCATTGCTTCCGGCCGTTTCCCAACGCGCCGGTGGATGGCTACGGGACAGTCCGTCCCGAAATCCGGGCCGCACGAGAGCGCGGCGTGATCTTTGACGTGGCCCATGGCATGGGTTCGTTTTCATGGAAGTCGGCGCGCGCGATGCTGGCACAGGATTTCCGCCCGGACGTGATTTCCTCTGATATCCACGCCTTTTGCCTGGACGGACCGGCGCACGACAATCTGCACGTGATGACCAAGTTCCTGGCTCTCGGCTGGTCCCTGCAAGAGGTGATCGAGGCCGCCTCCTGCGCGCCTGCGCGCGTGCTCGGGTTGTCGGACCGGGGCCATCTGCGCCCCGGTGCATTGGGCGACGTCAGCGTCTTTCGAGAAACCGATGGCGCCATCGACCTGACGGATGTGCGCGGCGAAGTGGTGCCGTTCGGCCGGCGACTGACCCCCGTGGGCATCGCCGTCGACGGCGAGTGGAGAGCGGCATGAGTTTTGCCTTCGACCTGTCCGGAAAACGCGCCTTTTTGACCGGCGGCAGCCGCGGGTTGGGCCGGGAAATGGCGCTGGCGCTTGCTCAGGCGGGGGCCGACATCGCCTTGGTCGCGCGGCCTTCTGAGGCCCTTCAGGCCACAGCGGCTGAGATAGGCGCGATGGGGCGCACGGTCTGGACCTTCGAGGCGGACGTTGGATCGCCTGAGGCGGCAGAGGCCGTCTGCCAACGCGCCCTCACCGAAGTCGGCAGCTTTGACATTCTGGTTAACAATGTCGGCGGGCGGCGGGTGAACGTGCCGACCGAAGACCTTGCCCTGGCGACCTGGACCCGGTTGCTTGACCTGAACCTGACCTCGACATTCAGCTGCTCACGCGTACTTGGGGCGGCGATGATCGCGGCGGGAAAGGGCGGGCGGATCCTGAACGTAGCCTCGATCAACGGCCTTGTGGCCGGGCGCGGGATCGGCGGGCGACACTATGAGACGGCGAAGGCCGCCGTCATCCAGTTCACCCGGACACTGGCCGTCGACTGGGCTAAACACGGCATTACCGCAAACGCGATTTGTCCGGGCTTGTTCGCGACTGCCCCAAATCTGAAGTGGAAAGAGACCAACCCCGAAATCATTGACGGACTGGTTGCGGATATACCCATGGGAACAATGGGCGACCCCCGCGATCTTGGCGCGCTGGCTGTCTATCTTGCATCGGACAACGCCCGTTTCATGACCGGCGCAAGCCTGATCATCGACGGCGGCCAGACGTGTCATTGACGGAAACAACAACAGGGAGACTGACATAATGAAACTGAGAAATCTTCTAGGCGGGATCGCACTGGCGGCGCTGATGGCGGCCCCGGTGTCGGCGCAGACGCTGCGCTATGCAACCATCGGCGAACCCCCCAGCCTCGATATCCAGATGGGCACCGCCACGCTGGCCTCGACCATTGCGCAGCACATGTTCGAATCGCTCTATGCCTTCGACGAAGCCAATGCGCCGCAGCCTTACCTGGCGACGGGCGAGACGATCTCTGACGACGGAAAGACGATCACAATTACCCTGCGCGACGGCGTGATGTTCCACAACGGCGACGCCTTGGACGCCGAGGATGTGGCCGCCTCGCTGAACCGCTGGGCCGAATTCGGCGCGCGCGGCAAACTGCTGGGTTTGGACTCCGCCGAGGCAACGGGCGATCTGGAAGTCAAATTGAACCTTGAAGCCGCGAATGGTGCCTGGAAAAGCATCCTGGCCTATATAAACGGTGGACCGGTCATCTATCCTGCCGAAATCGTCAGCGCCGCCGCCGGAGAGCCGATTGCCGCCGAAAACTTCGTCGGCACCGGCCCCTACAAGTTCGGCGAGCTTCGCCCGAACCGCTATGTCGAACTGTTGCGGTTTGACGAGTTTACCCCCAATCCGGGCGCAAGCGACGGCGCGTCAGGCGAACGGGTGGCGAATTTCGAAAAGCTTCAGTTTGTACCGGTGCCCGACGTAGGCACCCGTGTCAGCGGCGTTCAGGCGGGTGACTATGATTATGCCGAGTTCATCTCGGGCGATCTATACTCTCTTGTCCGGGACGATCCGGCCATCCAGGTCAAGATCAGTGAAGCGCCGATCTTCGGGCTGATGTTCATGAACTCGGAAACCGGCCCGCTTGCCACCAACACAAAGCTGCGTCAGGCCATCATGGCGGCGCTGAACATGGAGCAGGCGTTGCAGGTGTCCGTGGGCGAACCAGAGCTTTTCGAGGCAAGTGGCTCGTATTTCCCTGAAGGCAACATCTGGCACACGACCGCCGGAACCGAAGCCTATAGCCAGGGCGATCCCGAAAAGGCGAAAACCCTGGCCGCAGAAGCGGGCTACGACGGCAAGCCGATCAAACTGCTCGTCTCGACCAACTACAAGGCGCATTTCGATGATGCCAGCGTCTTCACCCGCCAACTGGCGGATGCCGGAATCAACGTGCAGCTGGTCGTCGTCGACTGGGCGACATTGCTTCAACTGCGCGGCCAGTCCGCTGAATGGGACATGTTCATGACCCACCACGGCAGCATTCCGGACCCGGTTCTGCTGACGGTTCTGAACGACAGCTATCCCGGCTGGTGGAAGTCCGACGAAAAGCACGAGCTGATGGCCAAGTTCACCGGCACCTCGGATCTTGAAGCCCGGCAAGCCGCATGGGCAGAGTTGCAGGCGCTGATCTACGAACAGCTTCCGGTCGTGAAGGTCGGCAACATCTTTTCCTATGACATTGCATCGCCGGATCTGAAGATGCAGTTCGAAAAGGCGCCTGTCTTCCCGTACTTCTGGGGCGCCTCGAAGTAGGACAGCAAGCGTGGGGCGATATTTCCTGAGACGCACCGGCGCGGCGATCATCACCTTGATCGCCGCGTCGATCATCATTTTCGGCTTCATTCACCTGATACCGGGCGATCCGATCTATGTGATGCTGGGCGACGGCGCGACCCCTGAACAGGTGGCCTTGCTGCGCAATCGCATGGGCCTGGACGAGCCGCTGGTGGTCCAGTATCTGATCTGGGCCGGCAATGCGGTGCAGGGCGATCTGGGGCAGTCGATCTTTTTCGACACGCCGGTGACGCAGGTCATAAAAGAAGGCGCCGAAACGTCTATCCTGCTGGCGACGATCACGATGGTCTGGATCATCACCTTCGGCGTCCCCGTCGGCATTCTGTCTGCCATACGGCAGGGCACCTGGATTGATCAGGGCCTGTCCGGTCTGGCGATGCTGCTGGCCTCTGTGCCCACGTTCTGGGTGGGTCTCTACCTGATCCTGATCTTCGCCGCGGGGCTCGGCTGGTTTCCAAGCTCTGGCTTCCCGTCCATTTTCGACGAGGGCGGGCTTTCGAACCTGCGATATCTGATTTTGCCCAGCCTGGCACTGGCCGCGCCCAATGCGGCGCTGATCCTGCGGCTGACACGTGCTTCGATGCTCGATGTCGCGCGCGAGGATTATGTGCGCACCGCTCGGGCCAAGGGCATCCGTCCCTACCGCGTCGTCCTGCGCCACATCCTGCGCAACGCGCTGCTGGCGGTGGTCTCCGCCTTCGGTTTCACCTTTGCCGCCCTGATCTCCGAGGCTGTCGTGACCGAAACGGTCTTTGCGCTGCCGGGTATCGGGCGCACAGTGGTTCAGTCGATCCTGCGTCGCGACTATCCGGTCATTCAGGGCGTGATCCTGGTCACCGTCTGTCTCTACCTCGTCATAAATTTGCTGGTGGACCTGTCCTACCGGCTGCTCGACCCAAGGGTGGAACTGGAATGATGCAGACCCTCGCGACCTGGACGCGGCCCGCGATATCGCGCCCCTTGACGACGCTTGGGGTGATCTTTCTGCTGACGGTCGTCGTATTCGCGGCCTTCTCACCCTGGATTGCGCCATATGCACCGGACCAGATTGACCCTGCGAACCGGCTGCTTCCCCCCGGCGGCGCCCATCTTCTGGGAACCGATCACTTTGGCCGCGACACCTTCAGCCGCCTGGTTTATGGCGCGCGGCTGGCCTTGCTGATCGGGATCGGCGTCGTGGGATTTGCCTTGGCCTCGGGCGTGCCGATCGGGATTTTGTCGGCGCTTTATCCGGCACTGGGCCGGGTGCTGATGCGGATGGTTGATGTCCTGATGTCCTTTCCGTCGCTGCTGTTGGCGCTGGGTCTTATCGTCATCCTGGGGCAGGGCGTGTTCAACGCGATCCTGGCCATCGGCCTGATCTACCTGACCACCACGGCGCGCATCGTCTACGGGGTGGCGCTGCGGCTGCGGGCCGAACCCTATGTCGAGGCCGCCCGCAGCGCCGGGGGCGGCACCTGGTGGATCATCACCCGGCATATCCTGCCCAACATGATCTCGCCGCTGCTGGTGCAGGCCAGCTTTGTCTTCGCTTTTGCACAGCTTGGCGCCGCATCGCTGGACTTTCTGGGGCTGGGGGTGCCGCCCGATATCCCGTCCTGGGGCAACATGCTGGCTGAATCGCGGATCTACATCACCCGCGCATCATGGCTGTTGCTGTGGCCGGGGCTGATGATCGTTCTGACGGCCTTTTCCTTGAACCTGGTGGGAGATGCGATCCGCGACCGGATGGATCCGCGGTTCCGTGAAATGGTGGGCAGGTGAGGGCGCAATGCTGAACGTCGACGACATTGTCGTATCGGTGTGGGGCGGTCCCGCCATCGTGCGCGGGGTCTCATTCCGGATCGAGCCGGGCGAGATCCTGGGTCTGGTCGGCGAATCCGGGTCCGGCAAAAGCATGACCTCGCTGGCGCTGATGGGCCTGCTACCACCGGCACTAACCCTAAACCGCGGGACAATCACGCTGGACGGGGCGGATGTCACGCACTTGGCCCCCCATCAGCGGGTGCGCCGCAAATGCGGCAAGATGGCGATGGTGTTCCAAGAGCCGATGACGTCGCTCAACCCGGTGCTTCGGATCTCCGAACAGATCGAGGAGGCCGTGCGTGTCCACGATCCCGACACCGATCCCAGTCCCCGTGCGCGAGAGTTGCTGGACATGGTGCGCATTCCCGACGCGGCGCATCAGATGCGGTCCTTTCCGCATGAGTTGTCCGGCGGCATGCGTCAACGGGTGATGATCGCCATTGCGCTGGCCTGTAGGCCTCAGGTCCTGATCGCGGATGAACCGACGACGGCGCTGGATGTGACCGTGCAGTTGCAGGTGCTGGGTCTTATCCGCGATCTCTGCGACCGTCTGGATATGGGCGTGTTGTTCATTACCCATGATCTGGGGGTCGTGGCGCAGTTGGCAGACCGGGTGGCGGTGATGTACGCAGGCTCGCTGGTCGAGAACGCTGACGTAGAGCCGCTGTTCCGCGCGCCGCTGCATCCCTACACGGGGGCGCTGATGGCCTGCCTGCCAGACCCGGAATCCGATGATCCGGTTTTAGCCACCATTTCGGGTTCTGCCCCGCGCCCCGGAGCCATTCCCGCAGGCTGCCCGTTCTCACCGCGTTGTGCACGAGCGCAGCAGCCTTGCCTGTCCGGCCCGGTGCCCTGTGCCAGAGGCGTGGCGGGCCAGACGGCAATGTGCCACTTTCCCCTGAACGAAAGCGTCCCCGCATGACCGATGGCACCGACACCATCCTGGACATTCGCAATCTGCGAAAGGTGTTCAAGGTGCGGCGCAAGGGCGAAACCCATGAGGTTCATGCGGTCAATGGCATCTCGCTCGTGGTCCGCCGTGGAGAGACCCTGGGCATTGTCGGCGAATCCGGCTGTGGCAAGTCCACCCTGGCCCGCGTGCTGCTGGGGCTGACAAAGGCCG
>JBLHKG010000022.1:0-10562 GCA_047619835.1 Alphaproteobacteria bacterium | reverse complement strand
CCGCCGCGTCGCGGCGATGATAACCGGTCTCGGCGACGATCCGGGACGCGATGTCGAAATGTTCGGCGGCTTCGGGGCTCTTGCCCTCCTTCAGATAAAGACGGGCATATTCAAGATACGCTTTTGGTTTTTCTCCTACGCCGACCGCGTATGCTTAGAGACACCAGGATGGCAAGCACCGGCCAAACAGCAGTATCGGATGCCCGCCGCGCTGGTATAATCTTTGGTATAATCTTCCCTGGGCGCAGCTCTTGTTGCAACCGCCCATCAAAGCCCGCCGGCGTATTTTCTCTAACCGTTCGAATGAATATGGCACATCCCACAATTCAATCATGCTGTATCGTTGCAGTAGCATTTCTTGCGATTGGCGCCGGCAGTTCGTTCGCCCAGCAAAGATGGAGCGCGTCGCTGACCGACGGCTCCTCCGTGCCGCGTTCGATCGTCGAAGAGACTCGGGCGAAGGCTCCCGGTGGGTTGCCGGACGGGCTGATCGAAACCCATGACGGCAAGGGCGATATCGCCGCCGCCTGGTATGCCGTCCCGACAACCAGATACCGCCATGGCATTCTCGGCGATGCCGTCGAAGCGTCGGCGCTCATGGTCAGGACGCGGGATGGAGTTACGCTCTCTCTCGATTTGCCGGCGACAGAAGTGTTCGAAGACCGCTATCCCCGGCTTGCCGATCTCGACGGAGATGGAAAGATCGAAATCATCGCCATTCGCTCGTCAATTTCACTTGGCGCCTCGGTGACCGTTTATGGTCTCAAGGGGGGCACATTGGTTCAGCATGCAAGCACCCGCTTTATCGGCCGTGCCAATCGCTGGCTCAACATAGCGGGAATAGCCAGCTTTCGAGGGACTCCCCGAAAAGAAATCGCTTTTGTCGAAACGCCGCATATCGGCGGTACATTGTTCCTGTACGAATATGTCGAAGGTCGCCTGAAGCAGGTGGGATCGATGAGAGGTTTCTCAAATCACATAATGGGATCGACGGAAATGCGGCTTTCCGCCGTCGCCGACATCAACGGAGATGGCCGTCCGGACCTGGCGTTGCCATCCGACGACCGGCGTAGCTTGCGACTTGTCGGTTTCACAAACAATGTCCTGACCGAATTTGCCTCGGCAAGATTACCGGCCCGGATCGACAAGGCAATTGCTGTTAAAGGTTCGGGCCCAAAGGCAGGTTTTATCGTCGGGCTTGAAAACGGCGAAATCCATAAAGTTCATCGCTAAAGCAAGTTCCCCCCAGGGGGAATCGCTCCGGCCCGCGAAACGCTCACCCATCGGTCGGCGGCAGAGTGATCCCGACGCCTTTGGCCTTGGCCTTTTCATAGATGTAATCGCAGATGGCGATGTCCTGCGACACCAGCCCGGTGGTGTGGATCAGGATGCGCTCGTCGTCGCTCGTTCGTCCCGACACCTTGCCGGTCACCACATCGCAGATCTCGCCATGGAGCTGCTCGCGCGAGAACTGCCCCGCGTCGATCATCGCCTTGAATTCCTTGGTGATGATGTTGACGTCCCAGCCATCGATCACCACCTTGTCGAACGCGGCCCAGCCCGCCGGGTCCATCTCGCGGCGCGCCAGCGAGACATAGGTGGCGCCCGGCTTGACCCATTCCTCATAGGCGATGATGTCCTCCGACGTGGTGCCGCCGACGCCGATATCGGCGGCGCGAACGACCTCCTCGATGGTATCGACCGTCTCGACCGGGATGCCGAGCGTCGCCGACCAGCTGGCGGCAAACGCCTCGCGGGTTTCCGGGCGGCGCGAGGTACAGACGATTTTCTCAAACTCAAACATGGTCAGCAGGCAGCGCAGCATATTGACGCCCATCGTGCCAATGCCGACGAGACCCAGCACTTTCGGGTTCTTTGGCGCCAGCCATTTGAGCGGCAGCACCGCCGCGGCGGTCGAGCGGATGGCGTAGGACCAGTGTTCCTCGACAATCGCCTTGGCATGGCCGGTCGCCGGGTTGGTCAGCAGGATATAGCGCGCGCATTCGAGCTGCCCGACGGTGTTGCGCACCCCGTCATCGTAATAATTATACATCCGCACCCCGGTGGTCGGGATATCGGTCAGCAGCGCGCCTTTGACATGCCAGTGATTATGCCACGGCTCGCCCGCATCGAGCTTCCAGGAGGGCGGGCTCGACCATTGCACGGTGCCGCGCGCATGCATGCGATAGACATCCTCGCAGACCTGCAGCGCCTCCTCGACGCTCAGCAAATTGAGGGTCTCGCGATAGGGTATGAACAGTACGCCATCAAGCGCCATGGGATGCTCCACTTTCATGTTTTTACGATCCTATCATTTCCTCAGCTGGACGCCATGGCGACGGAGCAATAGACTCCGCCTAACAGTCAAAGGGGAGTTTTTACGGTGGCCTATTTACAGAACTTTTCGATTGGCGATGTCGCCGTCACGCGCATCGTCGAGCGCGAAGGGCCGTGGCACGATCCGTTACACATGTACCCCACGGCAACGACCGAGAATGTCGAGAAGCATCTGGCCGCAATGCCGGCCTTCGCGGCGGATAGCGCCAGCGGCATGATCAACCTCACCTTCCAGAGCTTCCTGCTGCAAACGCCGCAGCACAATATCCTGATCGACACCTGTGTCGGCGAGCATGAGGACCGGCGCGAAGGACTGCTTTATCCCAAGGATCGCTGGCGCGCCGAATTCACTGCCGCCGGGCTGACGTTCGAAGATATCGATTTCGTATTCTGTACCCATATGCATGTCGATCATGTCGGGTGGAACACGCGACTCGAAAACGGACGATGGGTGCCGACCTTCCCCAAAGCCAAATACATCTTTGGCCGCAAGGAATTCGAGCATTGGCAGCAATGGTATAAGGAAAACGGCAGGCCCGCCTCCGGCCCCGCATTTGAGGATTCGGTGCTGCCGATTGTCGAGGCCGGCCGGGCGGTGCTGGTCGAGGACGATTACGAGCTTAACAACCTGATTCATCTCAGCCCGGCTTACGGTCACACGCCGGGCCAGTGCTGCGCCAATCTGAAATCCGCGGGCCAGAGCGCAATGTTCTCCGGCGATGCCTTTCACCACCCGCTGCAGGTGTTCGAGCCGGGCTGGAGCTCTATCCATTGCAGCGACCGGGATGCGTCAGCGGCAACCAGACTGCGCATCAATCAGCAGCTGGCCGATACCGACACGCTGCTGATCCCAGCGCATTTTCCCGGCACCACCGCCGGTCATGTGATCCGCGCGGGCGACGGATTTGGCTTTAAGTTTATCGATGGTTGAGGAAAGACAGGAAAAATTATGAGCGACGCCGACAAAAAAGCCGAAGCGCTGATGCAGGGGCTGCAGCGCGAGCAATGCTATCTGATCATGATGCGCCCGGCCGAAAACCCGCCCGAACCACCCAAGCCGCAGGCCGAGATGCGGCTCGAACATCACGATTTTCTGGTCGAGATGGAACGGCGCGGCGTGCTGTTCGCCGCTGGCCCGTGCCGTGATGAAGAAGCCTGGGTGCGCGGCACCGGATTGCTGATCTTCCGCGCCGCCAACCGGGAGGAAGCAACCGCGCTGGCGATGCAGGAGCCCTATACCAAATACGGCCAGCGCGATATCGACGTGATCCCGTGGCAGCGCAATGAAGGCAACACGCAGATGACCATCAACCTCGCCGACGGGGTGCTGTCGATTGACCAGCGAAGCTGGAAACTCGGACCACCGGATTAAGGGCGTCCCATGAAAGCCATCGTGATCCGCGAATATGGCGACTGGCGCGACGTCATGCGGCTGGAGGAAATCGACCGCCCTGCCCTCGCCGCTGGAGACGTGCTGGTGGAGATCCATGCCGTCACCGCCAACCGGACCCGCGATACCCAGGCGGCCAGCGGCCAGTATGGCGACGCCTCTGCATTGCCGCTGATCCCCGGCGTCGATCCGGCGGGCATTGTCGTCGAGACCGGTGAAAACGTGACCGGCATCGCGCCGGGCGATCGCGTGGTGGTGATTTCGCGTAGCCCGTGCGGCGCCTGCGCCGCGTGCCTGTCGGACAATGATGCCGACTGCCGGGCCGGGTCCACCATGGGCATCCATCGCTGGGGCGGTTATGCCGAATTCATTGTTGCGCCCGCCGATAATATCCGCGCCATACCGGACAATATCTCGTTTCACGATGCCGCCGTGTTCATGCGCCACTGCCCCACCGCATTGCAGCTGCTCGACGACAAGGCGGGGCTTAAACCGGGAGAAACCGTGCTGGTGATGGGCGCGGGCGGCGGGCTCGGCAGCACCGGCATTCAGATCGCCAAGCTGATGGGCGCCACCGTGATCGCCGGCGCCGGGGGGGATGACCGGGTACAGCTCGGCCGCGATCTCGGCGCCGATTACGGGGTGAATTACCGCACCGAGGATCTTGTCGAAGAAGTCCTCAAAATAACCGACGGCAAGGGCGTCAATGTCGTGTTCGAGAATATTTCCGACCCGACTACCTGGCCCAGGGCGTTCGAATGCCTCGCCTTTGCCGGACGGCTGGTCACCGCCGGCGCGCATGGCGGCGGCACAGTGCCGCTCGACGCCAGACGGCTTTATCTCCGCCGCCTGCGGGTTATTGGCGGCGCGGGGGCGAGCCGCCGCAATGTCGAGACCGCGCTTGAGTTCGCCAAAACCGGCAAGCTCAGCTGCGCCATCGACAGGATCATGCCGCTCGACGCGCTGCACGAAGCATTCGATCTTCTCGGCGAGGGCGGAATCATGGGAAAGATCGTCATCGACCCGTCCCTTAACTGATTAGATCACACAACATCATCTTTGGAGGACCATCATGACTGGCAAGGACATCACCTACACCACCCGGAACGGAGAAAATTTCACCGGTTATCTGACCGCGCCCGACAGCGGCGCGCCGGCCCCCGGCATCCTGCTGATCACCGCGATCTTCGGCGTAGATGACGAGATGAAGGAGCTGTCTGACGCCTGGGCCGCCGACGGGTTCGCCGTCTCCACGCCGGATATTTTCTGGCGCGTCATGCCGGGTCCGACCGCCGATATGGAAAAGGCGTTCGCGCGCTACGCCGCGTTCGATGCCGCTCAGGGCATGCTCGATATCGAGGATCTGATCGCGGACCTGAAGGCCCGGCCCGAATGCAACGGCAAGGTGGCCGTGCTCGGGTTCTGCTTTGGTGGACTTTACGCCCATCTTGCCGCCGCACGGCTTGGCATCGATGCAGCGGCATCGTTCCACGGCACAAAAATCGGCGACCATCTCGGCGAAACCGCCAGCATCACCTGCCCGGTCAGCTACCATTTTGGCAGTGCCGACCCCGTCGTGCCGATGGAGGAAGTCGCCGCGATCAAGGCCTCATACGCCGGCCACGCCAACGCCGAGATCACCGTGCATCAAGGCGCCTCACACAATTTCGCCATGCCCTACAAAGACGGCTATCACGCGGATGCCGCCAGCGCCTCGCGCGCCGCCGCGCTGAAATGTTTCCGGACGATGTGAGGATAGACAGGAACGAATAGCACAAATGCGAAGGGGACTGAGGTTAGCCGGCTAATACCCTGTATTGGTGATTGGCCGTGACGCGCGCATCGACC
This sequence comes from Alphaproteobacteria bacterium, assembly GCA_047619835.1. Classification (GTDB taxonomy): domain Bacteria; phylum Pseudomonadota; class Alphaproteobacteria; order MPNO01; family UBA2964; genus JAYOEY01. Next base: position 4,987 of record JBLHKG010000022.1, on the reverse strand, counting down.
TCTGGAGTCAGGGTGACGCAGTGTGTAACAAGTCAGAACCGACTTTTTTAACAGGGGTTTTGGGGCCTGCGGGGTGCCTGTGAGGAAGTGTACTTATTTACGGCGAGGTCCGTTCGTCATCCAACAACAGACGGTCCATTCGACTTGCCAGACTACCGTTCGTGACCCGGAACGGACCTTTCTCCCCAATAGACTCCTTCGTCAGCGGCCAATACTATCTCGCTCGACAGTTGCCCTGAAAGTAGTCCTACAAAATGGCTGTAGAACGCGTCCAAAGAAAGCTGGCGGCGATCCTTGCGGCCGATGTGGTCGGCTTTAGCCGGATGATGGGAGAGGACGAGGAAGGTACGCTTGCGGTACTCACCGCTCACCTCACGGAGCTAGTCAGGCCCTGCATTGCTGAACACCGGGGGCGAATTTTCAAAACGATGGGTGACGGCGTACTAGCTGAATTTGCAAGTGTTGTCGATGCGGTGCTCTGCTCCGTCGCGTATCAAAAGGGGATGGCGGAACGGAACAGGGAAGCGCCAGAAGATCGTCGCATCGAGTTCCGCATCGGCGTTAACCTTGGCGACGTGATGGTGCAGGACGATGATGTGTTCGGAGACGGCGTGAATATCGCGGCGAGGCTGGAGGGGTTGGCTAAGCCAGGTAGTGTGGTCGTCTCGGGCAAAGTCCATGAGGAAGTGCGGGCAAAGCTCGACATCCGGTTCGAGGATCTTGGTCCTCAGAAAGTGAAGAACATTGCGGAGCCGGTACGCGCCTTCAGCATTCACATGGAAGGTGGCGCGCTTTTATCGGATGGACCGCCTTCATCGAACGGGATTCGGCAGAGTGCACCATTGCCACTGCCCGACAAACCTTCCATCGCCGTGTTGCCTTTCCAAAACATGTCGGATGATCCGGGGCAGGAGTTCTTTGCCGACGGGATTGCCGAGGATGTCATTACCGCGCTTTCACGCTTCCGATCTCTGTTTGTTATCGCCCGCAACTCGTCTTTCACCTACAAAGGTGGCGACGAAAATATTGCAAAGGTCGCCGGTGAGCTGGGCGTACGCTACGTAGTCGAGGGCAGTGTCCGCAAGGCGGTGGACCGGGTACGCATCACTGCACAGCTAATTGATGCGACCAGCGGCAACCATCTCTGGGCCGATCGCTTTGACGGTAGTCTGGACGATGTTTTCGACCTGCAGGACAAGGTCACCGAACAGATCGTTATTGCGGTCGAACCGGAGATCCTGATAAGCGAGCGTGAGCGCGCTATTCGCAAATCACCGGAAAGCCTCGACAGCTGGGAATTTGTGCAGCAGGGCCTGTCGCAATTCTATCGCTCCGGTAAAGCCGATTACATTGAGGCCATCCGGCTTTTCGGGGAAGCAATTGCACTGGAACCAGACTGCGCGCTGGCCCATGCTAATCTGGCGCATGTTCTTTGTCTCATGGTGGTGTTTGGCTACACCGACGACACAACATCTGTTGTCGCATCGGCGCGATCCGCTGCGGAACAAGCCCTATCGGTCGATCCCAACGAGCCGTTGGCGCATTTAGCTTTGGGGCGAGTGCATATCTTCGCCGGTGACATCGAAATGGCGATCGGTGAAATGCGCACCGCGATTTCGATTAATCCTAATTTCGCCGGTGCCTATTATGGTCTTGGTCTGGTGTATTATTTTAGCGCCGGCCAGGCGGAACAAAGCCTCCCGCATCTCGATGCCGCGCTTCGGCTCAGCCCACGAGATCCGGCGCGTTGGCTGACGATGATGGTCAAGGGTTCGGCCCTGCGAACTCTCGGTCGGTACGATGAAGCCATCGAATTATGCCGACGGGCCTGTCAGGTTCCCAATGCCAGTTTCCAGCCCCACATGCATCTCGCCGCTGCGTTGGCCGATGCCGGGCAGACCGGCAAAGCGCAGGCGACCATCGAAAAAGCAATTCAGCTTCAACCGGCGCTTTCAATCGGTTTCTGTCGGAGGCGTTATATCGGGATGAACGATTCCGCATTGAACAATTTGATCGACAGCCTGCGAAAAGCGGGCCTGCCGGAGTGAACTCCATCGAATAATTCACGGACAATAGTTGTCAGGGGGCAGCATGCAGTCAGAACCATCCTCACCGCCTTCGCGCGCGCCAATCGATCATATAAGAGAGGCCATTGTAACGCCTTTGGCGGTGCGTGCCGCATTGCAGCTCGGCGTTTTTACACCGCTGGCCCAGGGTCCGATGACCGCGGACGAACTGGGCAATGCGCTTGGCGTGAAGATCCGCCGGCTTGAAATGCTGCTCTATCAACTCGTCGTCGCCGAATTTCTCGAACTCGATGATAACCGGTTCGCCAATAGTGCAATGGCGGATCGTTATCTCGTCGAGGGCCGCCCGGAATATTTTGGCGGGATTCATGAACTCTGGACTGAGATGTTTACGGCGCAGATGCAAACCGCCAACTCCATACGCAGCGACACGCCTCGCTCCAAGGTCGATTTTTCGGGAATGTCCCAGGAAGAGCTCGGAGGATTTCTCAGAGGCGTTCACGGTGGAGCGGTTCTGGCCGGCCGCAGTCTGGCGAAGAAACCCCAATTCGCCAAAGCCGCGCGTCTGGCTGATATTGGCGGTGGATCGGGAGGGGTCGCAATCGCCCTATGTCAGGAACATCTTCACCTGCAAGCGACCGTGTTCGATATGCCTTCCGTCGTTCCGATTGCGCAGGAGATGATTGCCGAAGCGGGCCTCGCCGATCGGATTTCCGTTGAAACGGCTGACGTTCTGGAAAAGCCAATGCCCGGCGGGTTCGATATTGCGACGGTCCGTAATCTGTTTCAGGTGTTGTCCGCCGACCAAAATCAGATCGCGGCAAACAACATAGCCGCCGCTCTGCCATCCGGCGGGGCCTTTTTCCTCGTCGGACATATCTGCGATGATTCCCGGTTGTCTCCGGCAAACTGCGTCGGCATGAACATGAATTTTCTCAATATGTTCAATGACGGAGAAGCCTATACGGAAACCCAATATCGCAACTGGCTTGGTGAAGCCGGTTTCGTAGACATCGTTCGGGAACCATTCTTACAGGGTATGAGCCTCATACAAGCGATGAAGGGTTAAGTTCCGCTGTGGATGCTGTGGCGGCTCTCCGCCCTCGTTGCTGCACAGGTTACAGCCGATTGAGAAGGAAGAGAGCAATGGTAAAGATCAAGATGCCAAGCCGAGTGAACGGACTTTAAACAGCAGACAGCTTCACGCAAAGGTTGGCGTTACCGGCGGCCGCCAATGTCGCTTATTGGCTAAAAACGGCTGTCTGGCCCGCTGGGAATCACTTCCGTTCCACCCTCAGGAGCAGACGTTCGACGGTAGACTTCCGTTATCGAGGGTGATTCAGACCTATCTCAGGCCGGGTCAAAACAGCCGAGTCTGACCCACAACGGACATGCGGCCTGGATAGACTCATCAGTCGCTGACGCATAGACTTTCGAGGATACCGCGTATCTGGGAGGAAACGTTCGCGATGACGGATGATATCGCGCAATGGCTCGATGAACTTGGCCTCGGCCAGTACGCGCAGGCGTTCGCGGACATCGAGTCCAGATCCTGAAAGTATCTCGAAGCAACGAGATTGCATGTGCATCCGGCTCGGGAGCTAGAGGACAGGGAAATGGAAAGTTGGTTTGTTAAATCGGTATTTGCCACACTCAGCATCGTGCCGGCGTTCCTGGCGATCCCCTTCTTCAAGACAAAGTTCGGAATCGACCCGCTCGTCTTTTTAGTTTGGTACTTTGGTGCCACCGCAGCAAGCATAACCATCTTCTGGTTGGTGAGCGGACGAGCTTCAGAATTGGTACCTTCCACACCTCAACTGTTGACGATAATTGGGATTGGATTGGTGTTTGGTGCGCTTGCCAATGGATTTCTATTTCAAGCGATCGGGCTGGCGCCTAACCCGGGGTTGCCACCGGTCATCTACGCAACCTCCAGCCTGATTGTGTTCATCCTGTCTGTCGCATTAGCCAGTGCCTTCCCTGCTTTATTCAAACCAGTAAGTGCGGAACTCACACGCATGGCCGGGGTCGTTCTGGTTGTCGCCGGCCTCTATCTCCTGGCCGGCGGCAAAATAGCGTCGGCAAGCTGATTTCCGGTTTCAGGAGTAGCCCGGACGTACTCAACGGATGCAGCTGAGGGCAGGTGCTGGGTCGGCTGGTCGACAGGCGGCTGGTGGATGGATTATGGAGTGTTCAAAGCGGCCCGTTTTCTATGTCGAGTCACAGACACCACGAGACTAAGAGGCGTCTCAGTGACCTGTTTGGAGGGTGGTCAGAACAGCCGAGTCTGACCCAACCCGGACATGTTGTAACGAGACGGCTCATCGTAATCAAAGTGATGTTTCGGTCACTTCTTGGACTGATCCTTGATGGCTTTTTCTATCTGACTCCGAATGCGTTTTTTTGAGTTTGGGAATAATCGCCGTATGTTCGGCTTCAGACTTACTGGCGAAGCCGCCAATGACCTGGCACTGCGCGGTCTTCGACCAAGGCAGGCCGCTCCTTAATCCAGCCGGCGCTCCGCCGTTTCGCCGGCGCGGACCTTATTCCTGATCGTCCAGGCAAACGCCGTAGATCTCGAGAGCAGCATCCCTGGTTATGTAGCCCAGCCGAATGTCATGGGCGACCTTCGACGGATCGCGATTTTTGGGCTCAGCATAGCCACCGCCACCGCCGCTCAGTACGCGCACGCGATCACCGGTGCCAAGCGGGAAACGCCCTTTGAGGACATTCCTCGGCGGCTCGTTCAATGGTTCAATGACCACCTCCGGCACGGCGCCATCCCCGCCACCGAGAATCCCCCAGGGCGGGCAGGCGGTCCGGTCGCAATGCACCTGAACCGCACACGGGCTGAGCGCCGTCACAATTTTCTCGACGCCGAGTCCGCCACGGAACTCGCCGGGCCCGCCTGAATCAGCGCGGATGCGCTGTGATTCGATCCGCAGTGGATACATCGCCTC
>JBLHKG010000021.1:0-10642 GCA_047619835.1 Alphaproteobacteria bacterium | reverse complement strand
TCCGACCGACCGGTGGCGATGATCGCATCGCTGCGCACCGAGCGCACATCTTCCGGTGTTATCTCGGGATCGGGGTTGGCCAGCGCGAAGATAACCGGGTTCTTCGCCATCGATTTGACCATTTTCTTGGAGACCGCGCCGCCGGCGGAAACACCGAAAAACACATGGGCTCCGACCATCGCCTGTTCCAGCGTACGGATCTTGGTATCGATGGCATAGGCTGATTTCCACTGGTTCATGCCGGATTCGCGCCCGCGATACACCACCCCCTGGGAATCGCATAAAATCACGTTGGCGCGCGGCAGACCCATCGCCATGAACAGATCAAGACAGGCGATTGCCGCCGCGCCCGCGCCGTTGACCACGACCTTCATGTCGGCGAGCTTGCGCTTTGACATGTCCATCGCATTGATCAGCCCGGCGGCGGCGATCACGGCGGTGCCGTGCTGATCGTCATGGAACACCGGAATGTCCAGCAACTCGCGCAGGCGTTCCTCGATGACGAAACATTCGGGCGCCTTGATATCCTCCAGGTTGATGCCGCCAAAGCCGGGCCCGAGATAGCGCACGCAATTGACGAACTCATCGACATCCTCGGTATCGACCTCGATATCGATGGCGTCGATATCGGCGAACCGTTTGAACAGAACGCACTTGCCCTCCATCACCGGCTTGGCGCCCATCGCCCCCAGATTGCCGAGCCCCAGCACCGCGGTGCCGTTGGAGATCACCGCGACCATGTTGCCCTTGTTGGTGTAGTCGTAAGCGGTGTTGATGTCCTTGAAGATTTCAAGGCAGGGCGCGGCGACGCCCGGCGAATAGGCCAGCGACAGATCGCGCTGCGTGGTGATGGGTTTGAGCGGCGCGATGGAAAGCTTGCCCGCCGGCGGGCCGCGATGAAGCGCCAGAGCGTCACGATCCAGATTGCTCATTTCGCCCTTGCCGGAACCGTTGACGGGTTTTTTCGCCACGGCGGATTTTGCCGCCGATTTGGCGGGTGATTTACGCACCACTGTTTTACGCGTTGATGGTGTCTTGCTCGCCTTGCGGGCCATAGCCCCCCCATATTTTATTGTGTCCCAAACGAACAGCTTGATGGGTTTAGAGCAAATCATCAAGTCATGAAAACATGTTCGGCGCGCACCGTTCTGGATGGATACTACCGGCCCGTGATAGAGTGCCATCATGTCAAACGGCGGACCTGACGGAACATCTTCAGCGGCATCTTCAGCAGCATCCCTAGCAGCATCCCCCGCGGCATCCCCGGCGGCATCAGCGGCGGCATCAGCGGCGGCATCCCCGGCGCCCGCTTCCGGCGGATCACCGATGATGGTGCAGTATCTCGCCATCAAGCAGGCCCATCCCGATTGTCTGCTGTTCTACCGCATGGGCGATTTCTACGAGATGTTCTTCGACGACGCGGTCGCCGCATCGGCCGCGCTCGACATCACCCTGACCCAGCGCGGCAAGCATGACGGGGAGGACATCCCGATGTGCGGCGTGCCGGTCCATGCCGCCGATACCTACCTGTCGCGTCTGATTCGCAAGGGTTTTCGCGTCGCGGTGTGCGAGCAGACCGAAAAACCCGCCGAGGCAAAGAAACGCGGCGCAAAATCGGTGGTCGCGCGCGAGGTGATCCGGCTGGTCACGCCCGGCACCCTCACCGAAGACGCGCTGCTCAACGCCGACAGTCATAATTACCTGGCCGCCGTGGCCGACGCTGAAGGCGCGCTGGGTCTCGCGTGGCTGGATATTTCGACCGGTGCGTTCCGGGTCCAGCCGGTGACCGAAGCGGCGCTGGGCGCGGCGCTGGCGCGGATCGAGCCGGGCGAGCTGCTGGCGCCCGAGCGTTTGCTTCAGATGCCCGCCCTGTTCGAGCTGTTTGGCGATTGGAAAGACCAGCTTCAGCCGCAGCCCAACAGCCGGTTTGACAGCACCGCCGCGAGAAAGCGGCTGGAAGCGGCGTTCGACGTCGCGGCCCTCGACGGGTTTGGCGGGTTCGGCCGCGCTGAGATCGCCGCCTGCGGCGCGCTGATCGATTATGTCACCTTGACCCAGAAGGGAAAGCTGCCCCGGCTCGAAGCGCCGCGCCGCATTGCCGACGGCGCCGTCATGGAGATCGACGCCGCAACCCGCCGCAATCTGGAGCTGACGCGAACATTGTCAGGAGAGCGGCGCGGATCGCTGCTGTCGGTCATCGACCGGACGGTCACCGGCGCGGGATCGCGGCTGCTGTCGGCGCGGCTTGCCGCCCCGCTGACCGATCCACAGGCCATCGCCGCCCGCCACGATTCGGTTGCCCTGTTTTTTGATGCCCGGGATCTGCGCGCCGATCTGCGCCGCACCCTCTCCGCCTGTCCCGAGATCGAACGTGCTTTGTCCCGCATTACGCTCGGGCGCGGCGGGCCGCGCGATGTCGCCGCGATCGGCAAGGGGCTCGAAGCCGCCGCCTCGATTCGGGCGCTGCTGGAGAAACAGGACGTGCTGCCGATCGATTTGGAGAATTCCCGTCAGTCTCTCGGCCATCATGGCGAGCTGACCAACCGGCTCGACCGCGCGCTTCGGCCCGAGCTGCCGATGCTGGCGCGCGATGGCGGGTTTATCGCACCCGCCTATTCAGCCGCCCTCGACGAGTTTGTGACCCTGCGCGATGAGAGCCGCAAGCTCACCGCCGGGCTGCAGAAAAAATATGCCGATCAAACCGGCATCGCCTCGCTCAAAATCCGCCACAATAATGTGCTTGGCTATTTCATAGAGGTGACGCCGACCCACGCGGAAAAAATGCCGGCAGGCCCTGAGGAGGCGTTTATCCATCGCCAGACGCTGGCAAGCGCGGTGCGCTACACCACGGTTGAGCTCGGCGAGCTTGAAGGCCGGATCAGCCGCGCCGCCGAACAGGCGCTGGCGCTTGAGCTTGAGCTGTTCGGCGATCTGGTGGAGGAAGTCACCGCGCGGACCGATGGAATTGCCAGTGCCGCGGCCGCATTGGCGGCGCTCGATGTCGAAACCGCGCTGGCCGATCTGGCGTCCGAACGGCGCTATGTGCGCCCGGTGGTCGATGACAGCACCGCCTTCGCCATCACCGCTGGCCGCCATCCGGTGGTCGAGGCGGCGCTGGAAGCGGTTGGGGATGCCGGGTTCGTTCCCAATGATTGCGATCTCGAGGGCGACCATCGTTTGTGGCTGCTGACCGGCCCCAACATGGCCGGCAAGAGCACTTTTCTGCGGCAGAATGCGCTGATTGCCATTCTCGCCCAGACCGGCTCGTTTGTGCCCGCCGAGGCGGCGCATATCGGCATCATCGACCGTCTGTTCAGCCGGGTCGGCGCCGCCGACGATCTGGCGCGCGGGCGCTCGACCTTCATGGTCGAGATGGTCGAAACCGCAGCGATCCTCAATCAGGCCGGGCCGCGCGCGCTGATCATTCTCGACGAGATTGGCCGCGGCACATCGACCTTCGACGGGCTGTCGATCGCCTGGGCGGCGCTGGAGAATATCCACGCGGTCAATTGCTGCCGGGCGCTGTTCGCCACCCATTATCACGAGCTGACCGCGCTGGCCGGCACGCTTGAGGCGCTGTCCTGCCGCACCATGCGGGTCAAGGAATGGCAGGGCGATGTGGTGTTCCTGCATGAGGTCGCGCCGGGCGCCGCCGACCGGTCTTACGGCATTCATGTCGGTCGGCTGGCCGGTCTGCCGGGCGCGGTGATCGACCGGGCGGAACAAGTGCTGGCCGCGCTGGAAGCCGGCGAGCAGGGCGGCGCCGCCGCACGGCTGGCCGACGATCTGCCGCTGTTCCAGGCCGCCCGGCCCGCATCGGCGGGCAGCGGCAGGACGCAGAAATCCGCAGTCGATGAGGCCGTCGCTGCGGCCGACCCCGACGGCATGACCGCACGGGACGCGCTGGAGTTTCTCTACCGGCTGAAGGCGATTAGCGGAAAGGACGGCTCGTAGCGTCCCAACATTCTTTTCTTCAAACATCGGCCCGCCCTATGGTACCGATAGGCGTGACCCCGCCGACCCCGCTGGCAACAAGGATCGTCCACCGCCATGGCCACCGTTCTGAAACAGGGCGACATCATTGATATCGTCCAGATACGGGCGACGATTGACGCGCAGTTCGACGAAGACTCGCCGGGCAGGGAAGTCCGCGCGGCGCTGTTTCTCGTCATCAAGCAGGCGCTGGAGGACGGCAGGGCGGAAATTCGCCGGCGGTTCGAGGCCGGGGGAAAGCACGGCGGAGACGCCGCGGTTCACGCCCAGGCGTTCCTGATGGATCAGCTGCTGAAATTCGCGTTCGAGGTCACCACCGAGCGGATCTACCCCACCGCCAACCCGACCCAGGCGGAACGGATCTGCGCCGTCGCCATCGGCGGATACGGGCGCGGTGAGCTGGCGCCGTCATCCGATATCGATCTGCTGTTCCTGATGCCATATAAAATTACCCCGCGCATCGAGCAGATCGTCGAATCGATTCTCTATCTGATGTGGGATCTCGGGCTGAAGGTCGGCCACGCGACGCGCTCGATGGATGATTGCATCCGTCTCGGCAAACAGGACATCACCATCCGCACCTCTATCCTCGAAGCCCGGCTGCTATGGGGATACCAGCCGCTGTTTGCCGAGATGCGGCAGCGCTTCTGGGATGAGATCGCCAAGGATACCGGGCCCGGCTTCGTCGAAGCCAAGCTCGCCGAGCGCGACGACCGTCATCAGCGGATGGGCGATTCCCGCTATGTGCTGGAGCCCAACGTCAAGGACGGTAAAGGCGGTCTGCGCGATTTGCAGACCCTGTTCTGGATCGCCAAATATATCTATCGCGTCGATACGGTCGCCGATCTGGTCGAAAAGGGCGTGCTGAATACCCAGGAGGCCGCCGGCTTCGCCCGCGCCGAGGGCTTCCTTCGGGCGGTGCGCTGTCATCTGCATTATCTCACCGGGCGCGGCGAGGACCGGCTCACCTTCGACATGCAGCAGGATATCGGCAAGCTGCTGGGCTACAAGGATCATGCCGGCACAAGCGGTGTCGAGCGGTTCATGAAGCATTATTATCTGACGGCCAAAGCGGTCGGCGATCTGACGCGGATCTTCTGTGCGGCGCTGGAATCGGAACAGCGCCGGCCGACCAGGCTGTCGATCATCGGCTTTGATTTTTTCAAACGCGACATAGAAGGCTACCCGCTCGAATCCGGCCGCGTATCGATCAAATCGGGGAGCGATTTCAGCGCCAACCCGGTGCGTATCCTCGAGCTGTTCCGCGTCGCGCAGAAGCACGATCTTGACGTACACCCGCGCGCGTTGCGGCTGATTACGAGACATCTCCGGCTGATCGATCAGATCCGCGACGATGCCGACGCCAACCGGCTGTTTGTCGAGATGCTCACCGATAAAAAGGGCGCCGAGATTTCCCTGAGGCGGCTCAACGAAGCCGGTGTGTTCGGCCGTTTCGTGCCGGATTTCGGCCGCGTCGTCGCACAGATGCAGCACGACATGTATCATGTCTATACGGTCGATGAGCATACCATCTTTGCGATTGGCATCCTGCACGGCATCGAGGCGGATCGATACAAGGACGACATGCCGGTCGCCACCGAAGTGATGCACAAGATTTCCTCGCGGCGCGCCCTGTTTGTCGCCACCTTTTTGCATGACATCGCCAAGGGAAGAGGCGGCGATCATTCGGTGCTCGGCGCTGAGATCGCCGACACGCTGTGCCCGAGGCTGGGGCTTTCGGAAGAAGAAACCGAGACGGTTTCCTGGCTGGTCCGCAGTCACCTGATGATGAGCCGGATCGCGTTTCATCGCGATCTCAGCGACCCGAAAAGCATCACGGATTTTGCCGAGGATGTTCAGTCGCTCGAACGTCTGAGGCTTCTGCTGCTGCTGACGGTCGTCGATATCCGCGCGGTCGGCCCCAACGTCTGGAATAACTGGAAAGCCTCGCTGCTGCGCGAGCTGTATTACGCGACCGAGGCGCGCCTGTCAGGTGGTCACGACACCACCGGACGCGAGCGCCGGATCGGCGGCGTCAAGCAGGCGGCGCGCGAGGCATTGCTGGAGTGGGGCGACGACGAGATCGAGCATTTTCTGGAACTCGGCTACCCGTCCTACTGGCTGTCGCTCGACACCGAAATGCATGTGCGCCATGCCGGGTTCATCCGCCGCGCCGAAGCCGGGCAAACCTCCATCGCCCTCGACACCAGAATAGACAGCGCCAACGATGTCACCGAACTGACCATCTATACCGCCGATCACCCGGGGCTGTTTTCCAGCATTGCCGGGGCCATGGCGCTGTCGGGCGCCAATATCGTCGACGCCAAGATTTTCACCATGACCAACGGCATGGCGCTCGACATCTTCTCGATCCAGAATTCAGCGGCCGGCGCCTATGCCGACAAGGCAGCCCTCGATCGGCTGCGCAGGCGGATCAGGGATACGCTGATCGGCCGCCTGAAACCAATCCGCGAACTGGCAAAGAAACCGGCGATCACGGCCCGCGCGAGCGTGTTTACCGTTGCGCTGCGGGTGCTGATCAACAACACCGCCAGCCGGACCCATTCGGTGATCGAAATCAACGGGCGCGACCGGCCCGGGCTGCTGTACACCATCACCAATGTTCTGACCAAACTGAGCCTGCAGATTTCAAGCGCGCTGGTCACCACATACGGCGAGCGCGCGGTCGATGTGTTCTATGTCAAAGACGCATTCGGCATGCAGGTAACCCATGAAGGCAAGCTGGAACAGATCCGCACTGCCTTGCGCAAATCTCTGGAGGACGACGGTGCCGGACCCATCATCATCCCGCACAGCGAAGACAGCGCGACAGCAAAGCGCGCGCGCCGCGTCTCCTCCTGAGCCCGCCCGGATCGAACCCCCGGATCGAAATAATGGCTCTGATTATCCATCCTGACGGCCGGGCCGATTGGCGGGGTCGCGCCCTGCGTTGCGCGGTGGGGCGCGGCGGAATCGTCGACGCGGCGGACAAAATCGAGGGGGATGGTGCCAGCCCGGCGGGACGATGGCAATTTCGCCGCGTGCTGTACCGTGCCGACCGGATAAAACCGCCGGCAACTGCACTGGCGCTCACCCCGATTACGCCTGAGGATGGCTGGTGCGACGACGCATCCCACGCGGATTACAACCGCCAGGTCACCCTGCCGTTCGCCGCAAGCCATGAGGTCCTGTGGCGGGGCGATGCGCTATACGATTTGATCGTTGTGCTGGGCCATAATGACGCGCCGCCGAAACCCGGCCTCGGCAGCGCGATTTTTCTGCATGTGGCGGCGCCGGATTATGCCGCGACCGAGGGATGCGTTGCGCTGGCCCGCGAGGATTTGCTGGACGTCGTGACAGGCTGCTCGGCGGAGACGGCGATTGAGATCCTGATGGCGCGCTAATCAGCCGGGCGGTGACCGAACACGGCGGTGCCGACCCGCACGTGGGTTGCGCCAAACCGGATGGCTTCCTCAAAATCGGCGCTCATCCCCATCGACAGCCAGTCGAGCCCGTTGCGGGCCGCCATATCGGCCAGCAGGGCAAAATGCATCGCCGGTTCCTCGTCGGCCGGCGGGATGCACATCAGCCCGCGCACCGGCAGGCCGTATTCATCGCGGCAGGCCTTGATAAAGCCGTCGGCTTCCAGCGGAAGAATGCCCGCCTTTTGCGGCTCCTCACCGGTGTTGACCTGGACCAGCACATCCGGCCGCCGGTCGAGCCGGTCCATCTCGCGTGCCAGCGCGGCGGCGAGTTTCGGGCGGTCGATTGTTTCAATGACGTCGAACAGGGCCACCGCATCCCGCGCCTTGTTGGTCTGCAAGGGACCAATGAGATGCAGGCGAAGATCGGGCCACGCCTCGCGCAGCGCCGGGAATTTTCCCTCGGCTTCCTGCACCCGGTTTTCGCCAAACAGCCGATGCCCGGCGGCGAGCGCCGCCTGCACCGAGGCGGCGGGGTGAAACTTGCTGACCGCAACCAGCCGGGCCGCGCCCGGCGCACGACCGGCCACGGTTTCCGCGGCGGCGATACGGGCCTTTACGTCCGACAGATTGGCGGCGATATCGATGATGGGAAGATGTGTGTCTGGCATGACATAACGCTAGCTTATTTTTCTAATCGACGGAACCGTCATGGTCTCCGCGGCGCGGGGTCAGGTACGCCCGCCATTCGTCGGCGTAGGGAATGTTTTCGAAACCCGCCATGGTGGGAATGCCGCGGGTCATATGGACGATCTTCGGGTCGATGTCGGGCGACGACCAGCCCTCGAGCCAGTTCCCACATGCGATTGCCCACGCAGGGCCGTCAGTTGTATTTCGCAACCGCGCTGGTCCTGATATAAAGGGGCGCATTACAGGTTCCCGGGTGGCGCCGCGATCATTCGGGTTGGGGCCGGATACGAACAGGGGGCCGCCGATGCGGGCTTTGGCAGGACGGAAGATGGATGGCTAAGAAAAAACCTCGCGGCGGGATGGCGGGCCGGCAGCACAATCTGAGCGCAATCCTGTCGCCGGAAGAGATGGAAAAATTTACCGCCGCGCGGCGCGATCAGACTCCCTTTCTCGCCACCGGCAACCGCGACCGCCTCACCGATTATTTCAGCATTGGCGAGTTCGAGCGGCTGCTGAACCAGACCGGTATCTGGACGCCGGATCGGCTGGAAGTCTTATTCGATACCAGGAAGGTCCCGGCGCCGAATTTTTTCAATCAGCTCGCGATCTTTAATGGCGTGCGGTACCGGCTTGAGCCGGAAAAGCTGCAGCAAATCCTTGGGAAGGGCGCGTCGCTTGTCCTCAATGACATTGATGGGCTGACCGAAGGGCTCAAGACCCTCAAAGGAGTGCTGGCCGATATTTCCGGCGCCAGGGTCGAAAGCAATCTTTATTATTCACAACCGGGCCACCAGGCCTTTTCGGTTCATTTCGACGTTCACGATGTTTTCGCTTTCCAGGTGGAGGGCCGCAAGCGCTGGCGAGTCTATCAGCAGGCGCACCGGTTTCCGATCAACCATCTGGCCTTTCTGTCCGGCGATACCGCCGCGCATGAAAAAGCGAAAGGGTCGGTATCGATGGAGTTCGTTCTGGAGCCGGGCGATCTGATCTATTTGCCGGCGGGCTATTATCATCAGGCGATTTGTACCGATAGCGTCAGCGTCCATCTGTCCTTCAGCGCGATCGAGATGAGGGGGCTCGACGTCATTTCGGAGCTGTTCGACAAAGCCGTGCTGGAGGAATTCTTTCGCACGCCGGTCGACCGCGCCGGCGGCGGTGCGCTGCCGGCGGAGGATTACGTGAAGCTGCTGGCCGGCAATATCGAGCAGCTGCTGACACGCCGGCAATTCATCGAAGCAATCAAGCAGAATCAGCGCTCGTTTCCACACCCGACGGGCAAAATTTCGATCCCCAAATAACGCGCGATCGTATTTTAGACCAAAATCCGCCGATCAAGACCCCTGGCCCACGTTTCCTGCCCGTGCGTCGAGGCACCCCGTCCGTTTTTAGGGCGGCGTCTCGAAGGATCGAACGTGAGTCTCGTATAACGCCGTTTGGTATAACCGGTGGTGATTGACTGCCCTGCCGCGCAGGGAAGAACGGTCATAAAAAATGGGGGACGCCAAGGCGTCCCCCATCTTCCACGTACGAAACGGTACGGTGCAGTACTAGAATTTAAGCTTCAGGCCGGTGACAAAGCCCATGCCGTCGTTGCCGCCAGCCACGGTAAGATCACCGGACCTGCTGACCTTGAACAGCGACGCGCCAACCTTGACGCCCTTGCCCATATTGCGCTCGTAACCCAGAGTAATCACCTTTTCCTCGCGGTCGCCGTTGCCGACACCCCTCTGGCTCTCTTCGCCACGACCATAGCCGAGGCTGATGGTGTCCGCCTTGTTCATCTTGTAGATGACGCCGACGCCCCAGAACTCGTCAATATCCGCGACGTTCTCCTTGGCATAGGCAGCGGTGATCTTGAACTTGCCAACACCAACCGAGCCGGCCACGCTCCAGGCTTCGGCCGTGGCCTCGCCACCGGCGGCCTGATCAGTCAGCTCCGCATGGGTATAGCCCGTGGACAGACCGATCTTGGCGCCGCCGAACTTGCCGCTGTATTTGAGGGCGCCCGAGATGACGTTATGAGTACCGGCGGTTTCCTGATCGTCGAAATCCGAAGTGGCGGCGTCCGAACTATCGGGCGTGTAGCTGACGATCGCCTGGAAGCCAGCGACGCGCGGCGTGAAGTAGGTGATGTTCCCTGCATCGCCAACGCCGACGTCGCCGTCGGTGTTGTTGAGCTCGCCGTTGCCGGGAATCCAGTCACCCGCATCCGACTTGATGATGCCGACCGGGCCGACCACGGAGACGCCGCCGGTATAACCGGTCGCGACATCGTTGTTGCCGATATTAAGCTGACCCCACGAGGCTTTCACCCAAGCAAAGGATTCGTCGAACCCAGGACCACCGGCGTTGTCGTTGCCGGACCCGGCTTCGAGTTCAAACAAAACGCCGACCTTCATGCCGTTATCAAGGGTTTCTTCGCCCTTGAACGTGATTTCTGCGTCATTCTTGACATCAAAATTGCTGTTGACGTTACCCGCTGCGTCGTTATCGGCGTAGCCGGCCCAGAATTCGCCAAAACCGCCGACCTTGAGCTT
>JBLHKG010000020.1:0-10801 GCA_047619835.1 Alphaproteobacteria bacterium | reverse complement strand
AATGCCCGCGATAACGATAGGTTTCCATTTCAAGGATATAGGGCCCCTCGCCCTTGCGACAAACCTCGGCAGCTACTTCTCCGGCTGCCTTGACGGCTTCGACATCCATGCCGTCCACCAGTATCCCCGGAATGCCCATGCTGGCGCCCATCTGATAGAGCTCGTCGCGCGCCGAGGCCCGGGCGACCGATGTTCCCATGCCGTACTTGTTGTTCTCGATGACATAGATTACCGGCAGGTTCCAAAGCGCCGCCATATTCATGCTTTCATGAACCTGCCCCTGGTTCGAGGCCCCGTCGCCGAAATAGGCCAGCGTCACGCCACCGTCATTGCGGTATTTCTGGGCGAAAGCAACACCGGTTCCAATCGAGACCTGCGCCCCGACAATGCCGTGTCCGCCATAGAAATTGTTCTCGCGGCTGAACATATGCATCGAGCCGCCCTTGCCTCTGGAATAGCCACCTGACCGGCCGGTCAGTTCCGCCATAACGCCCTTGGGGTCCATGCCGCAGGCCAGCATATGGCCGTGATCGCGATAGGAGGTAATCAGAGCATCGCTTGCCTCGATCGCGGCCTGCATGCCGATGACGACCGCTTCCTGCCCGATATAAAGATGACAGAAACCGCCGATCAGCCCCATGCCATAAAGTTGCCCCGCCCGCTCCTCGAAGCGGCGGATCAGTAGCATGTCGCGATAGCACTTCCTGAGCACGTCGGGATCGTTGACCGTGCCTGCTTTACCGTTGCCTTTGGCGGTGCCTTTGGTGGTGCCTGCCACTGCGGATTTCCGTTTCGTCGCCATCACCGAGTGTCCTAAATTGCGGAATGCGGATGCCGGTCGGATTCTTATCCGTTAACCATCGGTGAGGTTATACAAAACCGCCGCGTGCGCAATATTAGCCTGCGAACGTTTATATTTATTTGATGGGCAGTTTTGAAAGAATCGTGAAAATTCGGGGATCAACGGCCCCGATACGGGATGACGATTTCATCCGCACGGCCGAAACCGGTGACGATCCGTGCCCGTTCATCGAGCATATCGGGATCGATCCGCCCCCTGGCGAGCAGCGCCGCCCGGTTTTCCCATGAATTGCGGTTCGCCTCGGATATTTCCAACCCGGATTCCGCGACAGCGATCTGCTGACGGAGTTGAACCCAAGCCAGCAATCCCCGGTCTCCCTGAATGGCATGCAGGATAAAATAGGCGAACAGCAGCGCCCCAAAAATGGACCCTGCAACATGACGCCCCCGGCGGCGGATTTCCAGAACAACTGACATGGGTGAATCGAATCACAAAGTGATTTGCCGCGCAAGGAAATAATGCAAAAAGAGTCTTTAGAATCTACGTATTAGATCATTTTGTTGCAAAAAGGATTCAACTTAATTAGCCCGCCGGGTCGGCCCGCATGAACGAGCGGCCGGCATAGCGCGCCTGATCGCCAAGATTTTCCTCGATACGGATCAGCTGGTTGTATTTCGCCGTCCGGTCGGAACGGCACAGCGAACCGGTCTTGATCTGACCGCAATTGGTGGCGACGGCGAGGTCAGCGATTGTCGAATCCTCTGTCTCACCCGAACGGTGCGACATGACGGCGGTAAAGCCGGCCTTGTGCGCCATTTCCACGGCGGCGAGGGTTTCCGTGAGTGAGCCGATCTGATTGACCTTGATCAGGATCGAGTTGGCGGTGCGCTCTGCGATGCCCCGCGCCAGCCGTTCGGTATTAGTGACAAACAGATCATCACCGACCAGCTGTACCTTGCCGCCAATATCCGCCGTCAGGGTCGCCCAGCCGTCCCAATCGTCCTCCGCCATGCCGTCTTCAATTGAGGCAATCGGATAGTTGGCGACCAGATCGGCGTAATAGGCCGCCATGCCGGCGCTATCGAGCACTTTCCCTTCGCCCGTCAGATGGTATTTGCCATCGCGATAAAACTCGCTGGAGGCCGCGTCGAGCGCGAGGACCACGTCGAGCCCCGGCTCATAGCCCGCAGTCCTGATCGACTGCATGATGAAATCAAGTGCTTCCTTGGCGCCGCCAAGCGCCGGGGCAAAGCCGCCCTCATCGCCGACATTGGTGTTGAGCCCGGCCTTGCCGAGTTCCGCCTTCAATGACTGAAAAATTTCCGCGCCGCACCGTACCGCATCGGCCATGCTGTCGGCGGAAACCGGCATGATCATGAATTCCTGCACGTCGATGGGATTGTCGGCATGCATCCCGCCATTGACGATGTTCATCATCGGCACCGGCAGCAACCGGGCCGAGACCCCGCCGACATAGCGGTAGAGCGGTAATCCGGCCTCCTGCGCCGAGGCCTTGGCAACGGCGAGACTGACGCCGAGGATCGCATTGGCGCCGAGCCGCGCCTTGTTGGGTGTGCCGTCGAGATCGCACATGATTTCATCGATCTCGACCTGATCTTCGCCGTCGAGACCGGACAACGTATCGGCAATCTCACCATTGACCGCCTCGATGGCATTCAGGACGCCCTTGCCACCATAGCGCTGCTTGTCGCCATCACGGAGCTCGACCGCCTCATAGGCGCCGGTAGAAGCCCCCGACGGCACCGCCGCACGGCCCGACGCGCCGGTTTCCAGCACGACATCGACTTCAACCGTGGGGTTTCCGCGCGAATCGAGTATTTCGCGCCCGTGAATGGCAACAATGGCGGTCATGGTTCTTTCCTGATTATAAAAACGCGATAAATCATGATGATTTTGCTAATGCGTCGAACGCCATCAACCGCTTTAATACGGCTTCCATCTGATCGAGCGGGAGCATGTTGGGGCCGTCACTCGGCGCGGTGTCCGGATCCTGATGGGTTTCCATAAAGACGGCGGCAACGCCGATGGCAATGGCGGCCCGCGCCAGCACAGGCACATATTCGCGTTCGCCGCCTGAGGTGCCGCCCTGCCCGCCCGGCTGCTGCACCGAATGGGTGGCATCGAACACCACCGGATAACCGGTTTCCGCCATGATCGGCAGCGAGCGCATATCGGATACCAGCGTATTGTAGCCAAAGCTGGTGCCGCGCTCGCACAGCATCACATTGTCATTGCCGCTCTCGGTCGCCTTGGCGAGCACGTTGGTCATATCGCGCGGCGCGAGGAACTGGCCCTTTTTAATGTTGAGCGCCTTGCCGGTGCGTGCCGCGGCGACGACCAGGTCGGTCTGGCGACACAGAAAAGCCGGGATCTGCAGAACATCGACCGCCTCGGCAACCGCCGCGCAATGGTCCGGCAGATGCACATCGGTAATCACCGGACAGCCATATGTTTCCCGCACCTCGGCCAGGATCGGCAGGCTTTCTTCAATTCCCATGCCCCGGTTCGAGCCGAGCGATGTGCGGTTCGCCTTGTCGAACGAGCTTTTATAGATCAGCCCGATGCCAAGGCGTGTCGTCATCTCGACCAGCGCCGCGCTCATCTCCAGCGCGTGGGCGCGGCTTTCAAGCGCGCAAGGACCGGCAATCAGGGTGAGCGGCAGATCATTGCCGATGGTCAGATTGCGGACTTTTATGTGGCGCGGGTTTGTCATGGTTCAGACCAGCCTTGAGCGTTCAATCGCCGCCTTGATAAAGGAGATAAACAGCGGATGCGGATCGAACGGCTTTGATTTTAATTCGGGGTGAAATTGTACGCCGACAAACCACGGATGCCCGGGAAGTTCAATAATCTCGGGCAGCACGCCGTCGGGCGACATGCCGGAAAATACCAGCCCGGCCTCCTCCAGCCGTGGCGCATAGTTGATATTGACCTCGTAACGGTGGCGATGGCGCTCCTGTATATGGTCGGCGCCATCATAGATCGACTTGACCAGCGTGCCGTCCCCAAGCCTGCAGGGATAAGCGCCCAGCCGCATCGAGCCGCCGAGATCGGTTTCCTCATCGCGCCGCTCAACGACATTGCCCTTTTTCCACTCGGTGAGCAGCCCGACCACGGCTTCAGACGTCGAACCGAATTCGGTCGAACCGGCATTCGCGATCCCCGCCAGATTGCGAGCTGCCTCGATGACGGCCATCTGCATACCGAAACAGATGCCGAAATACGGCACATTATGCTCGCGGGCGAATGTTACCGCCGCGACTTTGCCTTCTGATCCTCGTTCTCCGAAACCACCGGGCACCAGAATCCCCTGGACCTCTTCCAGATGATGGATTGCGTCTTCGCTCTCGAAGATTTCCGAGTCGATCCATTTCATGTTGACCCGGACGTTATTGGCGATACCACCGTGGACCAGCGCTTCAGCCAGGGATTTATAGGCGTCCGGCAGCTGGGTATATTTGCCGACAACCGCAATAGTGACCTCGCCCTCCGGTTCCTTGATCCGCCTGACGATGTTTTCCCAGCGGCTCAAATCCGGCTCGTTTTCCACCGCGATACCGAAATGTTTGCACACTTCGACGTCGAAACCCTGCTCGTGATAGGCCAGCGGCACCTCGTAGATCGTGCTGACATCGGGCGCGGAGATAACCCGTTCAACCGGGACGTTGCAGAACAACGCAATCTTGCGCCTCGCGTCGTCGGGCATCACTTGCTCGGCCCTGCACAGCAGAATATCAGCCTGTATGCCAACACTTTGCAGTTCCCTGACGGAATGCTGGGTCGGCTTGGTCTTGATCTCGTCAGCGGAACTCAGATGCGGCAGCAGGGTCAAATGGACGAACATCGCCCGCTCGCGCCCCAATTCATTGCCTTTTTGCCGGATGGCCTCGAGAAACGGCAGGCTTTCAATATCGCCGACCGTGCCGCCGATCTCGCAGAGGATAAAATCTTCCCCATCGATCTCGTTGTCCATGAACTCCTTGATGGCGTCCGTTACATGGGGAATGACCTGGACTGTGGCACCGAGATAATCGCCGCGCCGTTCGCGGGCAATTACGGTCGAATAAATCCGCCCGGTCGTGACATTGTCGCTTTTGCGCGCCGCAACGCCGGTAAACCGTTCGTAATGCCCCAGATCCAGATCGGTCTCCGCGCCATCATCGGTGACATAGACCTCGCCATGCTGAAACGGGCTCATCGTCCCCGGATCGACATTGAGATAGGGGTCGAGTTTCCTGAGCCTGACCTTGAATCCCCGCGCCTGAAGAAGCGCGCCGAGGGAGGCCGAGGAAATTCCTTTTCCGAGGGAGGAAACCACGCCACCGGTGATAAATACAAACCGTGTCATGGGCGGTCAGTCTATAGAAGAAACCGCCCGCACCCAATCCCAAAACAGACCAAAGAGACGGCTGAAAAGCCGCTTCGTGGATTAATCTGGCAAAGTGATTCGCGGATGGATTATTTGTCGACGCCTTACTTGCGAGTTACTTCGCGAGCTATTGGCGAGTTATTGGCGAGTTATTTGGCGAGTTATTTGACGAGCGGAACCGACGGGCCGCTTGGCTTTACCGGCTGCTGCGCTGGCGCCACAGGCTGGTCGACGATCGAGCGCTGCTGACGCGCGTCGCCTGCCAGGATGGCAAGCGTGATGCTGGTGACGATGAAGCAGGCAGCGATAATGCCGGTAGCCCGTGTCAGAAGATTTGCCGACCCCCGGGCGGTCATGAGCCCCCCCATATTGCCGCCACCAATGCCGAGTCCGCCGCCCTCGCTCTTCTGTAACAGAATGACGATGACCAGCGTAATCGCCAGCAGCAAATGGATCAGCAAAAGAACGGCTTGCACGGTCGCTTCCTCTTCATTCCAGATCCCGTTTTAATCAAATGGGAACCCGGCATAGGCAGTAGGGGGCCTCTTTTAAGCCCCGGGATGACTTTTTGCCAGCCTGTTATTGTGCCGGCCTTTAATTCTTAAACCCTGTCAGCCACAGCTTTGGATAATCGCAGAGAAATCGTCGATCTTCAGGCTTGCGCCGCCGACCAGCCCGCCATTGACATTGGCAAGCGCCAGAATGTCACGGGCGTTGCCCGGATTCATCGAGCCACCGTAAAGAATACGGACGTTTTCGCTTTGACCGACGATATCGGCAAGCACCGAGCGGATATCGTCGTGAACCTCCCCTACCTGCTCCAGTGACGGCGTCAAGCCGGTACCAATCGCCCACACGGGCTCATAGGCGACAATGGTGTTTTCGGCTGTGGCACCTTCTGGAACCGATCCGCGGAGTTGGGATTCAACGATCTCCAGAGTCGTTCCCCCCTCTCGTTCCGCCAGCGTTTCACCGACACAGATGATCGCGATGAGCCCCTCCCGATGAACTGCTGCCGCCTTGGCCCGAACCACGGCATCGTCCTCGCCATGATCGGCGCGGCGTTCCGAATGACCAACGATGCAATAGCGGCAACCAACATCCCGCAACATCGCGGCGCTGACGTCACCTGTATGGGCGCCCGAATCTGCGTCATGGCAGTCCTGTCCACCGAGGAAGACAGCAGATCCCTCAATCGCACCGGAAACCGCCTGCAGGTGCAGAAACGGCGGACACACCAGTACGTCACAAGCCGCCTCCCCGCCATCTTCATATGTGTCTACGATCCCGGTCGCCAGCGCGATGGCGCCGGCCCGTAGCCCGTTCATTTTCCAGTTACCCGCGATCAACGGTCGTATTGCCATGGTTTTCCCTCATTTCTTCCCGATTCTCTCTAGCATAGCCCTTGCATTACGGCCAGTAATGAGCCCAATTATTTAGAGCACCTTAGATATTGCGGTCGGAAGAGCCGATTTCTATGATGCCGCGCCTTTACGCCAGTAGCGGGCCAATGACGCCGGGGCCATTCGGGCCCCAATTTACGAACCGGACGGGAAAGAATTTTATGATTGAAGCAATGCGAGGCACGCTGGTCAAATGGGTCATAAAGATCCTCGCCGTCTTCCTTATCCTGTCCTTCGCGGTTTGGGGGGTTGGCGATATTTTCCGCGGGCGGGCAGCAAATGAGACAGTCGCCAGCGTCGGCGAATCCATGATCGAATTCGAACAGGTCTCGACACAACTCGGTCGTTTGCTGAATATTATGCGGCAACGGGTCGGCCCAGATTTCGATCTCCAGCAGGCGGCACAGCTAGGTCTGGTTGATCAGACAGTCGATCAGATTATCAACGGACGTTTGCTTGAGCTCGAGGCCCATCGGTTAAAAATGGTCGTCAGCGAGGATTTGATCCGCCAGACCATCTTTGCCGATCCACGGTTTCAAGGCCCGGGCAACAGCTTCGACCGCGGAACCTATCAGCAGATCCTGCAGTCGGAAGGCATGTCCGAAGGCGCCTTTGTCCAGCTGATGCGGGACAACATCCTGCGCCAACAGATCAGCAGCGCTTTTACGGCGTCGTCTCGGGTACCATCGGTCCTGCTCAATACGCTTTATCGTTATCGCAACGAAAAGCGTACCGCCAATGTGGTGACAATCGCCGCCGGCAACGTGACAGAGATTGCCAATCCCGCGCCTGCCGTTCTGGCGGAATATCACAAGAATAATCCGGCCCGCTTTACCAAACCGGAATACCGTTCCATCACGATGATCTATCTCGATCCGGACAAGGCTGCCAAGGAGGTCCGACCGGACGAAAAACGAATCCTGGAAGAATACGAATATCGCAAGGAAACGCAGGGCGTCCCGGAACGTCGCGCGCTGGAACAGATCCTGCTTCAGGACGAAGAGACGGCCAATAAAATTGCCGATGCTACCCGACAGGGACGTACTCTGGCCGATGCCGCGAAGGATAATGGCGCGTCGGTTTCCGATCTCGGCGTGCTGGCGCGCCGCGACCTGCCAGCGCCAATCGCGGACAAGGCCTTTGCCCTGCCCAGCAACGGCGTCACCACCCCTATCAAGACCGCACTCGGCTGGCATGTCGTCCGCGTCACGCGGATTGACGCGGGCCGGGTTCCTAAACTCGAGGATTTGCGTCCCGGCATCGTCGAGAGTCTCGCCCGTGATATCGCGATCGACAGTTTCGTCAGGCTAACCGCGAAGCTCGACGACACACTCGCCAGCGGCCGGTCCCTTGAAGATGCCGCCTCTGGCATCGGCATTACGCCCATTCGGGTTGCCGCACTCGATGCGGTTGGAAATGGACCGGACGGAAAACCGCTTAATTCGATCCCCCGCTCGGCGGAATTCACGGAAATAGTTTTCCGGACCGCCAAGGGTGAAGCCAGCAACATCGAAGAATCCGAAAACGGCGGTTATTACATTTTGCGCGTCGATGACATCGTGCCACCCCAGCTACAGCCCCTCGATGCGGTGCGCGTCTCCGCGATTGCTGCCTGGAAAGAAAGCCAGATTCAGGAGATTGCCCGGAAAAAAGCGCAGGCGCTGCTCGGCGCGGCAAAGCAGGCGGGATCGCTGAAAACTGCCGCAATTCTTGCGAAGCTGTCCCTTACAACGAGCAAGCCGTTCACCCGCTTCATCAGGGAACCGGGCTCGCCGGTATCACCGGCACTTTCAACCGAGCTTTTCAAGGTAAAGCCGGCTGCTATCGTGATGGCGACCAACGGCGGCGGATATGCGGTGGGCGAATTAAAGGCCGTGATCCCCGCCGATGTCGCGAAAAACCAGACTGAAACCGATGCCCTCCGCAAACGGCTCCAAGCCTCCCTGGCGAATGACCAGATCAATCAATATCTCGGCGCGCTGCGTAAACGCTACGCTGTGAAAATTTTCCCTGCAGCGGTCGAACGCCTGATCACTGGACGCAGCGGGCCCGGCTAAGAGACCCGATGCAGACCGAACCTGATTATCCGGATTTCGCTGAGACTTACGAAGCCGGCACCCCGCAGGTCGTGTGGACATCAATCGTTGCCGATCTGGAAACGCCGGTTTCGGCAATGCTCAAACTCGCCGAAGGAGAGAAAAACAGTTTTCTGCTGGAATCCGTCGAAGGCGGGGCGGCGCGCGGTCGTTACTCAATCATCGGCATGCGGCCGGATCTGATCTGGAGATGCCGAGGCGACGCCGCGGAGATGAATCGCCAGGCGATCCACGATCCCGAGCGCTTCGAAGCGATTGACGGTGGCGCCATCAATTCCCTCCGGAAAATCGTCGAAGAATCCCGTATTGATTTACCGGAAAACCTGCCGCCGATGGCCGCCGGACTGGTCGGCTATCTCGGCTATGACACTGTCGCCCTCATGGAAAAGGTGCCTTCAACCCGTCCCGATCCCTTGAATATACCGGATGGTCTGTTCGTTCGGCCGACCATCATGGTCGTGTTCGATACCGTCAAGGATACGGTCACAATCGTCACCCCGGTGCGGGCGTCAAGGGATCAAGATGCCAACGCGGCCTATGAAGCGGCGGCACAGCGCCTGTCGGACGTCATCGACTCTTTCAACCTGCCCCTTCCCCACGATGCCGCGACAACAGCAGAGCAGCTCGAGACGCCGACGCCTGTCTCAAACACGCCTGAAGCCGACTATCTCACGATGGTCCGCCGCGCCAAGGAATACATTTACGCCGGCGATGTCTTTCAGGTCGTCCTGTCACAGCGCTTCAGCGTGCCGTTCACCCTGCCGCCCTTTTCGCTGTATCGTGCCCTCCGCCGGACCAACCCCTCCCCCTTTCTTTTCTTTCTGAATTTCGGGGATTTTTCAGTGGTCGGCTCCAGCCCCGAAATTCTGGTTCGTGTCCGCGACGACAAAGTCACAATCCGCCCCCTTGCCGGGACCCGTCCACGCGGGAATAGCAATGCCGCCGACGCGGCTCTCGCCGAAGAGCTTTTGACCGATAAAAAGGAACTGGCCGAACATCTGATGCTGCTTGATCTGGGACGAAACGATGTCGGCAGGGTAGCTAAAATCGGCACCGTCGAACTCACTGAAAAAATGGTGATCGAGCGCTATTCCCACGTCATGCACATCGTCTCCAATGTCGAAGGAGAGCTCGATACCGACAATCACGACGCGATCGATGCTCTTATTGGCGGCTTTCCGGCGGGGACCGTTTCGGGAGCACCGAAAATCAGGGCGATGGAAATCATCGACGAGCTCGAAGCCGAGAAGCGGGGGGTCTATGCCGGAACGGTCGGCTATTTTTCCGCCAATGGATCGATGGATACATGCATCGTTCTGCGTACGGCACTCGTCAAGGATGGTATGATGTATGTCCAGTCAGGCGCCGGGATTGTGGCCGACAGCCAGCCGGAAGCCGAGTATCTGGAATGCCAGAACAAGGCGCTTGCCCTGATCCGCGCTGCCGAGGAAGCTATCCGCTATGCCGGGGAACGAAGTAACTGATCAGGGGATCAGCCGGAGAACCACCGAAGTCTCGATCTGCCGATCCGGAATGGACCAGTAAATTCGAAGCAACCGGTTTTTGTCCTCGTCCGATACCTGCTCAAAGCCATGTTTGCGGTAAAACCCGACCGCCCAGGCCGCAGCGGCCCAGGTTCCGACAAGCACCGGCGCCGTTGTCCGTGACAGCAGATCGTCGATCAGCGCGCTGCCGACGCCCTGCCGCTGGGCATCCCTCTCGACATAGGCGTGGCGGATCAGCAGCACGTCCTGTATCGGCTGGGCGCCCATCACGCCGGTGATCCGCCCCTCTGCCTCAAAAACACGGAAAGCGACTCCGGCGGCGATTTCCTTTGAGAGGGCTTCCACCGACATATAGGGCTCATGCCATTGGTCGGACGGAATGACGCCGCGCCAGGCTTCAGCGCCATCATTGATAACGGCAAGCACACCCTCTAAATCGTACTGCCGGTAGCTGCGGATCATCCCCTACCCTGCCTGCCGCCGGCTTTGGCGACCGCGCTTATTGGAACCAGCGCGAATCCACGCCGCTCCAGATTGGACAACCATTGCCGTAACGCCGCAATTGTCGCGTCCCTCGGATGCCCGATGACCACCACAAGGCCATT
>JBLHKG010000019.1:0-10857 GCA_047619835.1 Alphaproteobacteria bacterium | reverse complement strand
AGTGAGACACCCTCCGCCAGCGCGTCCTCGATACCGAGCTCAAACACCTCCTCCGCCCGTTCTATTCGGTAGAGATCGAAATGATAGAGCATAAAGCCGGGAAAATCGTAGAGCTGCACCAGCGTGAAGGTAGGGCTCGGCACCTCGTCAACGGGGGTCTCAAACTTTGCCGCCAGTGTGGTGACAACACCCCGCGCAAAGACCGTCTTTCCGGCGCCAAGAGATCCCGACAGGCAGACCAGATCGCCCGGCGCCAGCAGCGCCGCCACGCGGGCCGCTAACCGCTCTGTCGCCGCCTGATCGGCAAGCGGAACGGTCACAATGGAAGGTGATTTATCGACCAGCGCCATCTGCCGCTTGTAGCGAGCGCGACCGAATCCCGCAATAGAGGGAGATGGGCAGAAGGGCCGGCCGTCAGTTAACCGGCGACGGCACGGCCCGCGCCGGCAAGGTACACATCACACTTGTGCCACTGTCTGGTTGGGATTCAATTGCGACCCACCCACCATGCATCTCGACAAAGCTTTTTACCAGCGACAGCCCCAAACCGGCGCCGGCCCGCCTCGCGTCCGGATGGCTGCCGCGTTCGAACCGATCGAACACCCGCTCCTGATCCTCGGCGCTGATTCCTATTCCGCTGTCGGTCGTGGTGAGCACGATTTCATCGCCCTGACGGCGGGCTGAAACCACTACATTGCCATTTTCCGGGGTGAACTTCACGGCGTTGGACAGGATGTTGAAGAGCGCCTGTTTCAGTCGACGATCATCCGCGACAATCATGCCAATATCAGGCGGACAGTCGCATTCCAGATGCAGCTTCTTCTGCCGGGCGCGCTCGCGCACCAGGCTGAGGACGCTGTTCAGCATCGAACCCACGTCAATCGTATTGAGTTCCAGGCTCATATGACCGGCCTCGATGGTCGCAAGGTCGAGAATATCGTTGATCAGCATTAGCAATCGATTGGACGAATCGAGGATACCGCTCGTGTATTCCGACTGCCGATTGTTCAATTCGCCGAAATATTCGCCACTGAGGATCTCTGTAAAGCCGATGATCGTGTTGAGCGGGGTGCGTAGCTCATAGGAAACGTTGGCGATAAATTCAGATTTCAGAATATCCGCCGTTTCAAGTGCCTCGTTCCGCTCCCGGAGGGCGCGCTCCATGTTGATGGAGGCGGTGACATCAATATAGCTGAGCAGGACGGCGCCGTCGGGCAGCGGCACAGTCGCAAAATCGACCACCGTTCGGTCGGTTCGCTCGATCCGGCCATTATGCGGTTCGCGATCGGTCAGGACGCCAATCATCCGCTCCTTCTCTTCACGCCAATTGTTTGTGGGTTCGAGCATTTCCGCCATTCTGTCGACGATTTCAGAGATATGCGGCTCATTGGCCAGCTCTAGGGACGAAATCTGCCACATACTGCCGAATACGGGGTTGGTCAGCCGCAGCCGTCCGTTGGCGCCAATCACCGCCACGCCTTCATATAAATTGTCGAGAGTCTCGCGCTGTACCGCGATCAGAGTATTGTAATTGCGTTCCAGTGCCAGCGTGTCCGTCACGTCCTCCCACACCATCAGCAACCCGCCAAACGGGTGCGGGATCGCAACCGACCGCAATGTCGTACCGTCGGGTAGATGCACCATTTCCTCAACGGGGTCGATCAGGGACGTAAATAGCCGGAGCTGTTCGTTCTTGAAAGCCGGAAAATCAGCATATTCAGGGAGACGCCTCCCATCGCGCAGCTCTTCAAGAATTTCCGCCATGCGCGGCTCTGTGCGCAGCCATGCCTCATCGAGGCCCCAGAGCTGCAAATAGGCATTGTTGAAGAACTGGAGAGACTGGTCCCGCCCAAAAATGGCAATGGCGGTGCCGAGGTTCTGGAGAATCTCCTCATGTCCGGCGATATGCCGCGAAAGCTCTGCCTGAACGTCCTCCAGCTGCGTCAAATCTATCGCAAACCCCGCCAGATCTTTGGTTCCGTCAAGCGGCATCTCGACCAGATCGACCAGTCGCCGCGACCCTTCGACCACGATATGCTGCCGTTCGCTCTCCGGGCGATTGGCCGCCCGGGCTCGTTCAGCGACCGCGCGTCCACCTTGCGGACCAGATCCAGCAGCAATTTCCGGCAGCCGCTCCACCGGAAAATCGTCCACTGCCTCGACTGCTCGACGATAGGCCTGATTGGCATATTTTAGCGAGAGATCAGGGCCCCGCATCCAGACCGGCAAGGGCAGCGCGTCAAACAGAAGATGCATTTGGCGCGCATCACTCGACAGCCTGTCAATACGAGCGGCATCGACACTTCGTTCACCAACCAGCAACGCTGCCGCGCCACCATCGGCGGAGAGGATACAATCACCCCGTATCGAAAAATTGCGCGATTGGTCTGCCGTACTAAGCTGCATCGCGAATGGCTTCCGCGCGTCGCGCAACGCCGCAACGGCATCGTCAAGCGCAGAAGAATCCTGGTCTGTCATCATGCGGCTCAGCGCGGCATACCAGCCGTCATTCGCCGCCTCGACACCCAGCAGGGTGCCAAATCCTTCGCCCACTATTTCATCCGAGGAATAGAAAGGCCAGATAATGGCGTGTTCGGACCGCAATGACGAGGTCGCTTCCATTAGCGTGGCGCGGATCGACAGTGCATGGCTACACGTTTCGGCGACCCCGAGCCGGCGGCGATAGTGAAAGGCAAGAAGCAGCGCGGAAATTAGAGCCGTGATCAGAAAAGCGGCGATGCCGATCGCGACGGGCGAGGTCATCTCAGCGCCCTGCGCCCAAGCGAATGACGGCCACAGCCCCATGGCAACAGCCGGGAGACATTTCACCAAGCGGTTAGTGTCGTGCATCACCCGTACCCCCTTCAGGAGATGCCTCTCCCCGCCGGCCCAATGGCGGGGAGAACCATGATCAGTAGCGGTAATGATCCGGCTTGTAAGGGCCTTCTGTCGCGATGCCGAGATAATCGGACTGCTCTTTCGACAGAGTGGTCAACTTCACGCCGAGCTTCGCGAGATGCAGGGACGCGACCTTTTCATCCAGATGCTTGGGCAGCACGTAGACTTCATTTTTATAATTGGCGCTGTTTTCCCACAGCTCTAGCTGCGCCAGAACCTGATTGGTGAACGAGGCGCTCATCACGAAGCTGGGATGCCCGGTAGCACAGCCTAGATTGACCAGCCGACCTTCGGCCAGAACGATCAGCTTCTTGCCATCGGGGAATTCGACCTCGTCGACCTGCGGCTTGATGTTGTCCCACTTGTAATTGCGGAGCGCACCGATCTGAATTTCGCTGTCAAAATGGCCAATATTGCAGACGATCGCGCGATCTTTCATCTCGCGCATATGGTCCAGCGTGATGATGTCGATATTACCCGTCGTGGTCACAAAGATGTCACCGAGCGGCGCGGCGTCATCCATGGTCACGACCTCATACCCTTCCATCGCTGCCTGCAGCGCACAGATCGGGTCGATTTCGGTGACCAGGACGCGGGCGCCCTGATTGCGCAGGCTGGCGGCAGATCCCTTGCCGACATCGCCGAAACCGGCGACCACGCCGATTTTGCCGGCGATCATCACGTCGGTTGCCCGCTTGATGCCGTCGACCAGGCTTTCACGGCAGCCATAGAGATTGTCAAATTTCGATTTGGTGACCGAGTCGTTGACGTTAATCGCCGGCACCAGCAATTCGCCCTTCTTCTGCATGTCATAGAGGCGATGCACACCGGTGGTGGTTTCTTCCGACAGGCCTTTGATATCCTTCAGCATCTCGGGGAATTTCTCATGCATGATCTCGGTCAGGTCACCGCCATCGTCGAGGATCAGGTTCGGTGTCCACCCGTCAGGGCCGGTGATCGTCTGTTCGATGCACCACCAGAATTCTTCATCGGTCTCGCCTTTCCAGGCAAAGACCGGCGTGCCCGCAACCGCGACCGCTGCCGCCGCCTGATCCTGCGTCGAAAATATATTGCAGGAGCTCCACCGCACCGACGCGCCCAGCGCGGTCAGTGTTTCAATGAGAACCGCCGTCTGAATGGTCATATGAAGGCAGCCGACGATGCGAGCGTCCTTGAGAGGCTGTGCCTTGCCGAATTCCTCGCGCAGCGCCATGAGGCCGGGCATCTCGGTCTCGGCAATATTGATTTCCTTGCGGCCCCATTCGGCAAGCGAGAGGTCGGCAACTTTATAATCGTTCGCGGTAGTCATAGAAGGCTCCTGAGTCGATTGACAGCGCGCGTCTCTCCAGAAGGAAGAGCAGGCATGTGTCGTGAGGCATGAAATTGAAGTCGGATCGTCCTATAGCAGCCTAAACCTTCAAAACACAAGGATTTAGGGGCAATTTACCGAGAATTAGTTACCGACGTGGAAGTTTAGTCTTCGTCAAATCCAGCTTCGACGAGTGCGCCAAGCGCAGCGATGGCTTTTTTCGCCCTGGCCGGTTTCTCCTCGGGACCACCGATTTCGATCGAAGTCCCCGGACCGGCCCCCAGCATCATTAACCCCATGATCGAAAGCGCTGACACCGTCATCCCATTGGCGGTCACCATAATTTCGACGTCGAATTCTTCAGCAAGTTTCGCAAAACGCGCGGCAGCACGTGCGTGCAGGCCCCGCTTATTGACGATTTTAACCTCGCGGCGGATCGATTTAGCGCCACCGTCCGCCGCGTCGGAAGAAATTTGCGGATCGATTTTGCCTGCAGCCATTACCCGCGATCTGCAAGCAGCTGGGAGGCGACGTTGATATATTTGCGGCCAGCGTCCTGCGCTTCACGTACGGCATCGGCAAGGTCCATATTCTTGCGGACCCGGGCGAGCTGGACGAGCATGGGCAAGTTGACGCCGGCGATCACCTCTATTTTGGTCTCGTTCATCACGGAGATCGCAAGATTGGAGGGTGTGCCACCGAATAAATCTGTCAGCACCACGGCGCCGTCGCCGCTATCGACAGCTTCGATCGCTGCCAGGATATCGCGGCGCCGCTGCTCCATGTCGTCATCGGGTTGAATACAGACCGTTGCCGCCTGTTCCTGTTCACCGACGACATGCTGGAGTGCCCCCAGAAATTCGTCGGCCAGTCGACCGTGGGTGACGAGGACCATTCCGATCATCTGTTTCCTGCTCTTGACCATGCGGATCAGCTTCCCGCGTTGTCCTGTAATTCACGATGGGCGACGCTCGCCTGTTCTCCCTGCTCCGTCAACCACGATGTCAGCCTTTCGGCAACATAGACCGATCGATGCTGTCCACCGGTGCAGCCGACTGCAATCGTCAGATAGGTTTTACCTTCCTGTCGAAAGCGGGGCAGCAACGGCGCGAGAAGCGCCGCAAGCGCGGCAAGAAATTGGTCAAAATCCTTATCGGCCGCAACAAAGGCTGCAATTGCAGGGTCCAGTCCGGTCAGCGGCTGAAGTTCGGGGACATAGTGCGGGTTGGCAAGAAACCGGACATCGAACACCAGGTCGGCCTCGCGCGGCACTCCGCGGCGATAGGAAAACGACATTACCAAAATGGCGAAGCCGGTCGCAATCTGCAGGGAAAAATGTCCGTTTAGCAGTTGGCGGAGATCATTAAGCGCCAGGCTGGTTGTATCAATCACCAAATCTGATCGGTCGCGCAGCGGCAGGACAAGACGGCGTTCATGACGAATACCGTCAACGACCGGGCGATCGGTGGCCAGCGGATGGCGGCGACGTGTCTCGGTGTAACGTCGGCGCAGTACTTCATCGTCGCAATCAAGAAAGACGAGCTGTGCGTCGAGATCTGGATGATCGACCAATGTATCGACGACGCCGAGAAGCTTATCAACGCCAAAATCCCGGGTGCGAATATCGATGCCGATGGCAAGCGGCGGTCGGTTCTCGTCCACCGCGCTTTCATGCGGGCCGATCAGCGCGGGCAAAAGCGACAGCGGCAAATTATCAACCGCTTCGTACCCCATATCTTCCAGCGCCTTAAGGGCGGTCGATTTGCCGGCCCCCGACATGCCGGTGACGAGGAGGAAACGCAATCGACCGCCCTCGCGGTGAATCGCCGCTTGAGGGTCCGGAACCGAATTAGCAGATGAGTCGCTCATGATTGAGAAATACTATCGCGCGTTGAACGGTTTGCTTCAAGCGATGCGAGCAACGAGCGAATCTTGGCAGGCGTCGATGCTTCGAACGCGGCGAGCAGAACGTAGGGCAATTCCACGCCATTAATTGTGCTGGTCCGCTCAAACGGCAGGCGTTCAACGTCTTCCCTTGCCACCAGATCGACGATCAGCGCCACAGGCGCCCGGTGCCACGGCAAATTTTCCAGAATTCCAATTCCCCGTGCTTCGATCTTGCCCGCGAGTATATCAGGCGGGCTGGCGAACAGAGCGCCGCCAATGACCTCCAGTTCCACCTGATCGTCGGCAACCAGCAGTGCGCCGCCATCGATGAGCCTGAGCGCCAGATCCGATTTGCCACTGCCCGACGGCCCGCGCAGCAAGACGCCTGTGCCGTCGATGGCGATACAGCTTGCGTGAATCGGCATCCCCATCCTTCCGTCAGGCGACTGTGAGAGGCAGGCAAACGACAAAACGGGCGCCCGAAACCCGGCCTGATTCGTCGCGCCGGTTCTCGGCGCGGATCATGCCGTCATGCGCCTCGACGATCTGGCGGGAGATGCTGAGACCAAGACCGGAATGGGTGCCAAACTGCTCGCCCTCCGGTCGTTCGCTGTAGAACCGATCGAAAATCCGGGTCAGGCTCGATTCGGGGATTCCGGGGCCATCGTCGTCCACGGTCACAACAACCAGCCCGGCATCGGCACGGATGCGTACAGCTACACATCCGTCCGGCGGACTGAACGACAGCGCGTTGCTCAGCAGATTCTGGAACACCTGGACCAGCCGACCTTCATTGCCAAGAACCAAAACCGGCTGATCGGTCGCGGTGGAAAACTCGACCTTTCCGGTACCGTCTGCATCGGTCGTCCGGTGGATCTCCGCCAAAGCGGCCAGCAGGCGCGGCAGATCAATGCGTTCGAGCTCGTCGCGTGACAGTTCAGCATCGAGACGCGAAGCGTCGGAAATATCACTGATCAAACGATCGAGCCGCTGTACATCGTCGAGAATAATTTCCATAAGGCGCTTCTGCTGATCGGGGTCATCAATTCGGGCAGCGGTTTCGACCGCACTGCGCAGCGAGGTTAGCGGATTCTTGATTTCATGAGCAACATCGGCGGCGAAGCTCTCGATCGCGTCGAGACGCTGCCACAGCGCCTCCGTCATTGCCCGCAAATCGTTTGCGAGATCACCGATCTCGTCATTGCGCGACTCAAAGCGGGGAATTGCCGTACGGTCGCGACCCGGCGCAGTGCGCACACGGTCTGCGGCCTCAGCCAGGCGGCGCAGCGGACGCACAATAGTCCCGGCCAGATAGATCGACAGCAGGACCGTGATGGCGAGAGCGGCGGCGAACATTTTCAGAATATCGAACCGGACCGAACGCACCGCATCGTCGATCTGAGAACCGCCTTTGGTCAGTAAAATCACGCCGATGACCTGTTTGAAGCGCTGGACCGGGGCGGCGGCGCTCAGCACCAGCGGACCTGACTCTTCGATGCGAAGCCGGGTCGATACTTCACCGGACAGCGCTGCTTTGGCTTCCTCATAATCGGCAGCCCGCGAATCGGGCGATTCGGTGTAGCGCGGCAAATGACGCCGCCCGGGGAAAAGCCCCAGAATTTTTTCATAAATAGGGTCAACCATATTACTGACCGCGCCGTCATTCTCTGGCGGAGGAAGTTCAATGATTTGAACCATGGCGCCCGACGGTCCCAGCAGCCGTCTCGAATCCGCGATCAGATCGCCGTCTTCACCGAACAACCGCGCCCGCGTCCGCGTCGGCGACACCAGACGCCGCAGCATGGGCCCGGCAACTTCGGGTCTGATTTCAATGCTGCCATTGGCCCGCGTGCCATAGGCGCCTTCGCCAAGAGCGCCCGCAAAGATTTCCGCTTCGGTGCGAAGCGCGGCAAGCTCGCCCTCGATCAGATTTCCTTCGTAGCGTCCGAGAAACAGAAGGCCCGCCACCAGGAAGGCGAGAGCCGTAATATTGACGACAAGGATACGCCGTGTCAGCGGCGAAAACCGTCCACGCTCAGTCCGCTTGGTACGCGACCTGCCGGACAGAGTGTCGGAAAAATTGGCGGAGACGGCATCGGACAGCCCCAAACCGCCAGCGCCTTCATCTCCGCCTGGCAGCGTCTTCCCGGTTTTTGGCGCCAGCCTCAGCGCCATGAAACATTTCCCGCCGGGAGATTACTGTTCGCGGTAACGGTATCCGACCCCGTAAAGGGTCTCGATCTGGTCGAAATCATCGTCGACCATTTTGAATTTCTTGCGCAACCGCTTGATATGGCTGTCGATGGTGCGGTCATCGACATAGATATGCTCCCCATAGGCCGCATCCATAAGCTGATCGCGGTTCTTTACGTGACCGGGCCGGGCGGCCAACGCCTTGACGATCAGAAACTCGGTGACCGTCAGATTAACCGGCTCGCCGGTCCATGTGCAAAGGTGACGTGACGAATCGAGAACCAGATGTCCTCGTGTCACGGGTGGATCGACGGTATCGCCATCCGCTCCTTCTCCGCCGCTGTCGCGCCGCCGCAGCAGCGCTCGGATACGTTCAAGCAAAAGCCGCTGTGAGAAAGGCTTCTTGACGTAATCGTCGGCGCCCATGCGCAAGCCGAAGATTTCATCGACCTCTTCGTCCTTCGAGGTCAGAAATATTATCGGCATATCACTGTCGCGGCGGAGCTGTTGTAGTAGCTCCATCCCGTCCATACGCGGCATTTTGATATCGAGAATCGCGAGATCAACTCCCCGCGCCGTCAAGCCACGAAGCGCCGTATCGCCGTCGACAAACGTACGGACGGCAAAGCCTTCGGCTTCCAGTGCCATTGATACCGATGTCAGGATATTCCGGTCGTCATCGACCAGGGCAATAGTGTGTGTCACGGCTTTCCCCCTGTTTTATGCGCCGTAGCGCGCGATCACGTACCAGAATAGTAACTGAATTAGGCCAAATTGCCGCGCGAATAAGGCATAAGCGGGGCAATATCTAGTCCACTTGCACAAGATCACCCGTTGTAAATGGGTGTTTGAGGCCGCCAGCTCAAGTTTTACGTCAAAAGGAGGGACCTCTCCTGGTTGATCGGCTTGACCCCGATTGCCCCAAAACCCGACAATGGCCCCATGACTGCACCAGACCCCGAAACCGACCTGCAAAAGGGTGCCGCCGCACGCGCCGTTGTGCGCGCCCTCGACAGGGCGGCGCTCGCCACCGACATGGCCGAGGATGGCACGCCCTATGCGTCGCTGGTGATGACGGCCTGTGATCCGGCGGGAAGTCCGCTGATGATGCTGTCGGATCTCGCCGAACACACTAAAAACCTGAAGGCACACCCCGAGGCCAGCCTGCTGTTCGATGCGACAGCGGGGCTCGACAACGCATTGACCGGCACCCGCGTCGCTCTACAGGGCTCTATCAGGCCTGAACCGTCGGGCGATGCCCTTACCGCCCGATATTTGGCGCGCCATCCCGATGCTGAAATATATGCGGAATTTGCCGACTTCAATCTGTACCGGATGGAGGTGGAACGCGTTCATGTCGTCGCCGGCTTCGGACAAATCCACTGGCTGGCGGCAGAGCATTTTCTCGCCAAAGCAAGCCTTGCGGCGGAGCTGACTGAAGCGGAGCCCTATATCATCGCGCATATGAACGACGACCACGCAGAGGCGGTGCGGCTTTACGCAACGATGATCACCGGATGTACTGACGGCGCTTGGCAAATGGCCGGTATCGATTGCGACGGGATAGATCTTCGCCTCGATATCGCACGCGCAAGAACGCCGTTCGACCGCCTGGTATTGACCGCCGACGACGCCAGAAAAGCGCTGGCCGGACTCGCCCAGAAGGCGCGAAAAATGGCTGAAACCCGCTAATAATTGGCGAATCTGGAACTATTGCAGTAATCCGCCCAAGCGGTTATGTTGCGCCGAGTTGAGTTGCGTGCAGGGTCCCCCGCATATTGGACCGTCCGCAGATATTTTTGAAATCCCGCTATTACGGGACTTAACCGAATTCAGGAGAAAGAAGTGGATCAGACCGGACCGCATAAGAGCAGCTTTGGCGTTGATAATCATGGGCTTTCGGGCATGAGCACACTGCACTGGAATCAGGGCGCGCCCCAGCTCTATGAAGCCGGTCTGCGACGCGGCGAAGGCGAACTTTCAATTGACGGCGCGTTCGTCACCAAGACCGGCGAATACACCGGTCGTTCGCCCAAGGACAAATTCATGGTCGAGGACGCATCGATCAAGAATGACATCTGGTGGGGCTCGGTCAATCAGCCGATTGGCGCCGACAAGTTCGATATCGTCCACGCCCGCATGATGGAGTACTTCAAGGGCAAGGAAGCCTTTGTTCAGGATTGCTATGCGGGCGCCGATCCGGCCTACCGCCTGCCGATCCGGATCATCACCGAGAATGCGTGGCACAGCCTGTTCGCCCGCAACATGTTCATCCTTCCGTCGACCGACAGCTATGCGAGCTTCAAGCCGGAATGGACCGTCATTCAGGCGCCCGATTTCCATTCGATCCCGGAGACCGACGGCACCAACAGCGAAGTCTGCGTGATGGTCAATATCCCGCGCAAAACCGTGCTGGTCGCCGGCAGCCATTACACCGGTGAGATCAAAAAGAGCATCTTCGGCGTGATGAACTGGATTTTGCCGGCGCTGGGCGTCATGACGATGCATTGCTCCGCCAATCAGGGGCCCAAAGGCGACACGGCGATCTTCTTCGGCCTGTCGGGCACCGG
>JBLHKG010000018.1:0-10879 GCA_047619835.1 Alphaproteobacteria bacterium | reverse complement strand
GCAGCGGAAAGACCAGCGGCACATCGCTTGCCGCAGCCGCCAACGTCTCGACCAGCACTTTCAGCGCCGATGGATGATCGACATTGCTGGGCCGGTGCAGGGTGACAACGCCATATGTACCGGCTTCCAGGCCAAATTCATCGCGTGTCGCTTCCTGTTCTATCCGCTCACGCAGCAATTCGTATGAATCGATCATGATGTTGCCGACAAACGAGATCCGCTCTGGCGCCACGCCTTCCGCAAGCAGATTTTCGTCGCCGTCCGCCGATGGGGTCCACAGCACATCAGCGATCGAATCGGTGACCATGCGGTTGATTTCTTCCGGCATGGTCCAGTCCCGCGACCGCAGGCCGGCTTCGAGATGCGCCACCCTGAGGCACAATTTCTTTGCCGCAAGCGTGCAGGCAATGGTCGAATTGACGTCGCCGACGACGACGACCCAGTCCGGTGTTGTCTCCATCAGCACCTTTTCATAGGCGACCATGACGCCGGCGGTCTGCTCGGCATGGCTACCGCTGCCGACACCAAGATGATAGTCCGGTTCGGGCAGTCCAAGGTCCTGAAAGAACGCGTCCGACATGTTAAAATCGTAATGTTGTCCGGTATGCACCAGCACGGGCTTGCACCAGCCGGATTTGGCGAGCGCATGAAACAGCGGCGCGACCTTCATGAAATTGGGGCGCGCTGCGGCGATTAAATGGACTGACAACATCTGGTATGAATTTCCCGGTTTGATCGAGGCGTCTGTTCGATAGTCCGGTGGCTCTCAACTGTCCAGTTGCCCGGGGCCAGGGGAGAGATGTCCGGTGCTAAGGTTTTCCTGTCGTGTATTCGATAATCAGGGCATTGAACTCTTTGGCATGGTCGTTTGCGTTCCATTGAAAGCCGTCTGCGACGGGCCAGTAATGTACAGGCAGATAAAAATTTTGGACGTGGTTCCAACAGGTGGATTTCTTGTCGTTGCGGGGGCTGGGCCCGTTGACGTTCCAGATTTGCGGCCCCCAGGTTACGAAATCCTTGCCCGCTTTGACGATCGTACCGTTAATCCACACCAGTTTTTTGAAGCGGCAATAATAGCGGAGGCCAATCCAGGCGGAGACACTTGGCTGCAAATTTTTCGCCAGAAATTGATGGGTTTTCTTCGATTGAATTACGGCGAGCCGTCCACGCACACCCTTGTAACGCCGCTTGACCGATATCTTTAACGCATTGTTGTATCTGATATGGCCGTAGTTCCTGACGGTGTTGATCTTCGGATTATCGGCATCCGGGCTGTAGAGCTCGAAATAGCTCTTCGTTTCTTCATTATAAACCGGCTTGTTAAAGACCGGCTCGGCATACGCAGAAATATTCGTGAACCCCAGCAGACCGGCGGCCAAGAAGCCCGCAAACAACGCGTGCTTTCTGCGATTAAAGCGTTTCATCATCTCAAGCTCCGGTCTTAGCGTCTGCAGCCCCCATCTCTGCGTCCCTGTCTGCAAACCTAGAAAAGCGCAGCATCAATATCAAGGCTGTTGTTTTTATGTGTCGGTTTTCCGCAGCCAATCACGGAGTGATGCCGCAATCCGCCGAGCGTGGAAATTCCCGGCAGCAAGCGCGCCGAGCAGCGTCTTGGTCCTGAAGCCAATCAAATTCATTCGTTCCCGCCGCTGGCGTGTCCAGTCCTTCTTGTAGGGATCGTCGCCGAACCCGAAATCGACGGTATGGGGTTTGTCGACATCCAGCACATGTTCCATGATTTTGGCGGTCAGGACCGACCCGACGGAAAGGTTCTTGAATTTCTCATCGTAAGCGAGCTTGTAGATCGTTGCCTCGCCATTGGTGATCGTCCAGATCTGGGCAGCTGCCGGTTCGTCATCGACATACAGGATGCCGAGCCGCAATGCGCCGGTCTCCGCGCAGGCTCTCAGGAAGCCGGCGATGAATTCGGGGTAGGATTCGGGGATTTTCCAGCTGTGGTCATATATTGTCCGGTAGGCTGATAGTGCGTCGTCGAAGCCTTCGCCGCCATCGGTAAGGGTCCAGCGGATGTTGAATTCGCGCTCCAGCTTTCGGGTGCGTCGCCCAATCAGGTTACGCGTTTTGCTGGTCAAGGAGGCGACATAGGCTGCGTAGGAGATATCCCGGCAGGGTTCGTACCAGTTGACGAAGCCGAATTCCGCCACGGCCATGAAGCCGTTCGAAGACAGGGCCGATTTTAGCGCGGGGAACATGGCTGTGTCGGGATCCATCGATGGAAACCGAAGAATATTTG
The DNA here is from genome assembly GCA_047619835.1 of Alphaproteobacteria bacterium. GTDB lineage: Bacteria > Pseudomonadota > Alphaproteobacteria > MPNO01 > UBA2964 > JAYOEY01. Next base: position 8,625 of record JBLHKG010000018.1, on the reverse strand, counting down.
CTGATGGAAATTTCGTCCGGACGGACCGGACAAGGTGGCTCAAGACATCGGCGAGCTGTTCTTCTTTGGGCCATAAAACAGGCCCGGCAATCATCGTATAGAAATTGGTGAAATTCTCGGCGGTTCTGGACTGGAACAAGCCGGTGCCAGTGCGCCGCCGTGCTACCAGAAGAGCGCGTGCGTTTCCGCCGTCATCCTCCACGCCGAATAAAAGCAGCTCATCGCCCTCGTCGAGCGTGGTTTGGATCAAATTATCGAACCACGGTCGCCCGAAATATAAATTCTGGGTGCCGGCCGCCGCCATCAGCTCATTGTAACTCCTGGGCAAGGCATCGAATGTGCGGTACAGGGCGCTTTGCATGTTCAGCCCTGACTCTCGCCCGGATTATCGATATGTTTCTCGAAGTCGGACAAATCGCGGCACCAGGCAGCAGATTTTTCAGCGGCTGCGGCGGCCCATTCGAGCTTTGAGAAGGTATGATCCGCCCCCGGCAAGTCAAACCTTTCAAGGTTTTCGGATTGCAATACGGATTTCCATTCAGGTGACGCGCCGGTTACGTCGTCGAATTCCTGCGCGGTCAGATCGTTTCCGCTGATGATCATCAACACCCGACCGGAATAGGCAGCGAGACCTTGCCGCATGCGTTCCGGCAGCGCTGTTTGCGAATCCGATTCACGGCGTGCCTGGACAAGATTTTTTGTGAAGTCCCGCACGGAGGCCCCGATATTGACCTCGCCGCTTGCCAGACAGCGCCAGAATTCAGCGGTGAATATCCTCCGACCGTAATAATGCTTGAGTTGGGCTTGCGCATGGGTCGCGTCGGTCCGGATCCATGGATTCAAAAGCACGGCACCCACAATGCGGGGGTCGCCGTGGGCATAGAAGGCAATCGCCGACGCGCCGTCGCACAATCCCCACAGGACCACGCGCCTGATCGTCGGCACTGTGCCAATCAGGGCATCGATTGCCGCGCGGATATCGGAATCAACCGACTCGAAGCCGGGAAAATCACCGCCGCTATCTCCCATTCCCCGCATGTCAAAACGGAAAGTCGGAATTCCGCTGGCTGAAAGATGTCGCGCCAGATGGGTGAATTGCCGATGGCTGCCGGCGCGATATTGCGGACCACCGACAACGACGACAACGGCCATCGTCGCGTCGTCGGCGCCCGGATGAACGATTCCGATCAGCGGGTGACCGGCGCAAGTGAATTGGATGGGAAATTCGGCGCCGTTCATGTTTCTGTTCGATCAGCGTGCGACGAGGATTTCGGTGGTGGCCTGTATAAGGGCCGGTGCGACGGTCGTTTCCTGAAGGGACCAGTAGGGGGCGCCCGGTATTACGGCTGCTTCGACCCGGGCGCCCCGATCGCGCCAGGTCTCGATCACCCGTTCACTTGCGGGCCCCAGCGTTGCGGGTTCGTGTGACAGGGTCTCCAGCCAGGTGACGGGTATCTCGGGGGAGTATTCCTCCAGCTTGATGTCCTCGATCTTCGCCGTAAGCTTTCCTGACAGGGCATAACCGCCGACTTCCAATAGCTTTCCATCCTGCAATTTCTGGCGGAACGAGCGGGTTGTCTCTCCGGTTTGTTCTCCGGTAAGGGCGGCAGCGAGTCTAAGGCGCAGGAATTGCGTCATGTGGATGGTTCCCGAACATACAGGCTGCCAAAGAACGACCTTATCGATATCGTCTTTACGCTTCTGCGCAATCGTGAGCGCAATTGCTGCCCCAAGGCGGATGCCGAGCAGCGAAATTGTAGAAGCCCCCAGTTCACGTGCCTTGTCGACCATGGCAAATCCATCATCGACCCAGTGTTCCCACAAAGCGTCTTCGAAATCGCCGCTGCTGTCGCCGGTTGATGAAAGATCGAACACAATTGTGCCGATGCCGGCCGATGCAAACGCTTCCGCCTGCAGTGTCATCATACGGCGGCAACGGTTCATTTCCTCGGCAAAGGGCGGAAAGATAATCGCGATCGGCCCGCCCGCTTGCGGCAGGTCCGTTTCGGCGGCCCCGGTTTCCTTGAGGTGAGGAGGGTAATAAATCATAAAAAGCCGCCGGCCATTCCGTTCGACGAATGCCGGTCTACGTTCAAATCTGGGAGATTCCTGCGTCACTACTCCGCGATTTTCCGGTCTATAAACGCCGCCAGGCTGCCCACCGACTCGAAGGTTTCGGCGCTGACTTCCTCGTCCTCGACGATAATGCCGAAACGGTCCTCCAGGGATAAAATGACGGTTATCACAGCAGCGGAATCGAATTCGGGGATTCCGCCCAAAAGCGGCGTGCCGGCGCCGAGCTGCTTTGTACGGTCTCCAAGTTGCAGCGTTTCGCCGAGAATGTTTTTCACCGCATCGATCGTTGCCATTCCTATTTCCCTACCGTAACGAAGCTATAAATTACCGGGCCATTTTCCCGCCGCTTTATAGAGGATGGCCTCATCAGCGTCGACCGGATAGCTTTGTACCGCGTCGGTCCATAATTGTTAAGATTCATGCTGCACACAATAGTGTTTGGTATGATCCAGTCGGTGAATGTGAAGAAACGAAATGATGGCCGCCATGTTATGGAAAAATCGTCTAATTTCATTTCATTTGCCAATCTTCCTGATTTTGGCTTAAACCGCCAACCATGACTGAGCTTCTGTCCGATCTGATCGTGTTGGCCGCAGCACGTGCGCCGGAGGCGCCGGCGCTTCGCTATCGCGACGAACGGATAAATTACGGTGAGCTCAACCACCGGGTTCAGGAGGCTGCACAAGCATTCGTCAGCCTCGGCGCAGAGCGGGCGGACCGGATTGCTGTCTATCTGGAAAAGCGGCCTGAGACAGTGATTTCCTTATTCGCGGCGTCAAGCGCAGGCGCGGTATTCGTTCCCATCAATCCGCTTCTCCGACCGCAACAGGTTCGGCATATTCTGACCGACTGCAATGCCCGAATTCTGGTAACGTCGCCAGGTCGGCTTGCGGCGCTCAAGGATGTCCTCGGCCAGTGTCCCGACCTGCGCCATATCGTAATGGTCGACGGTGTTTCCGACGGTGTTTCCGATGGTGTTTCCGATGATGTCCCGCAGGGCGTCGCGGGTCTCGACTGGGCTGATTTGCCCACGGGTTCCGGTGCAATGCCTTATCGCGTAATCGACGGCGATATGGCGGCCATCATCTACACTTCCGGCAGCACCGGCCTTCCAAAGGGCGTTGTGCTGTCGCACCGTAATCTGGTGGCCGGCGCCCGTAGCGTCAGCACCTATCTTGAGAACACTTCTGACGACCGGATTTTGTCGGTTTTGCCGTTGAGCTTTGACGCCGGTCTGTCGCAATTGACCACGTCGTTCCATGTTGGCGCGGAAGTCGTTCTGATGAACTTTCTGCTGCCCCGCGATGTCGCCAATATGGCCGGAAAATACAGGATAACCGGTATAGCGGGCGTTCCGCCGCTGTGGCACCAGCTTGCCGGTCTTGACTGGCCGGCGGATGCAAAAGCGTCGATGCGCTATTTTTCCAATACTGGCGGTCATATGCCCAAGACAACTCTGGACAGGCTGCGCGCTGCTTTGCCGGACGCGTCGCCCTACCTGATGTATGGGTTAACCGAAGCCTTCCGGTCCACCTACCTGCCGCCCTCCGAAATCGACCACCGCCCGGACTCGATGGGCAAAGCGATTCCAAATGCGGAGATTCTGGTGGTAGACGGGAACGGGCAACCCTGCCCGCCGGGACAACCCGGTGAGTTGGTCCATCGCGGCGCGCTTGTTGCGCTGGGATACTGGAACGATCCCGAGCGGACGTCGGAGCGCTTTAAACCCGCGCCAGGCCAGAACCCGGCTTTGCCGATTACCGAAATGGCGGTGTGGTCCGGTGATACTGTCCGGCAGGATGAAGACGGATTTTTCTATTTCGTCGGTCGTACAGATGACATGATCAAAACCTCGGGCTACCGCGTCAGTCCAACAGAAATTGAGGAAGTTGTGTCTGCCACGGGGCTGGTGAATGAGGTTATCGCGGTCGGTGTGCCGGATGAGGCGCTGGGTCAGGCGATCGTCGTCGTCGCAACGCCGCCGGCTGGCGGCGCTATTGATGCAGAGCAGGTTATCGGCCGATGCCGCGAAAGCCTGCCTCACTTCATGGTGCCTCATCACGTGGTGACGCGGTCGAGCCTGCCGCGAAATCCAAACGGCAAGATCGACCGGCTACGGGTCGCGAAAGAACTTCAACTCGACCGGCAGGAGGTGAGCTAATGGAGGCTGCGTCTCTTTGGCCGCATCCGATCAGCCAGTTTGATGTTTCGGGCGGACACCTCGTCATTGGCGGAGTACGGCTGGATCATCTTGCTGCGCGCGTTGGCCAGACCCCCTTTTATGCCTATGACCGGGAGTTAATCTCGCAGCGAATTGCACATTTAAGACGGGTGCTGCCAAAATCGCTCCACCTGCATTATGCCGTAAAGGCCAATCCGATGCCGGCAGTGGTCGATCACATTGCGCCGCTGGTAGATGGGCTCGATGTTGCCTCTGGCAGTGAAATGCTGGCGGCGCTTAATGCCGGGACGGACCCGTTGCGCATCAGCTTTGCCGGACCTGGCAAGAGCGAGAAAGAGCTTGAACAATCGGTCGCAGCGGGGATTACGGTGAACCTCGAATCGGCGTCCGAGCTCAAGCGGCTCGACAGGATTGGCAAACGGCTTGATCTGCGCCCGCGCGTTGCCGTGCGCGTGAATCCCAATTTCAGCCTAAAGGCATCAGGCATGCATATGGGCGGGGGGGCCCAGCAGTTCGGCATTGATGCGGCGCGTGTGCCAGCCATTCTGAACCGGATTGGCGCCCTCGGTTTTGATTTTCAGGGATTCCATATCTTTGCCGGTTCACAGAATTTGCGATCGGATCTTATTATCGAAGGTCAGAAAAAGACCATCGAGCTGGCCGTCGCGCTGGCGGCGCATGCGCCCGGTCCGGTCCGCCACGTCAATATCGGCGGCGGATTTGGAATACCGTATTTCCCCAGCGACAAGCAGCTTGATCTGCGCCCCGTCGGCAAGGCGCTCAAAGCGCTGGTGGAGGGGGTTTCCAACACGTTGCCGGGCGCTCAGCTTATCGTTGAATTAGGGCGCTATATCGTTGGTGAGGCGGGTATTTATGTCTGCCGCGTCGTCGACCGGAAGACATCCGGTGGTGAAGTTTTCCTCGTGACCGATGGTGGGTTACACCACCATTTGGCCGCCTCGGGCAATTTCGGTCAGACCATTCGGCGAAACTACCCCGTGGCAATCGGCAATCGGATGGATGAACCGGGGCGCAATACCGTGAACGTGGTTGGCCCCCTATGCACGCCATTGGATCTACTGGGCTCAAAGCTGCCTTTGCCGCCCTCCAGGGTCGGTGATCTCGTGGTCGTTTTCCAATCCGGCGCCTACGGTTTTACCGCGAGTCCCACGCGCTTCCTCAGTCACCCGGAGCCGGTGGAGGTTCTGGTTTGACGGGACTGTGCGGTTGGGCACTGGCTAAATCCGTGCTCTCCGACGATGAAGCTCGTTCGCGGCTATCTCTGATGACAAGCAAGCTGGCGGCGGCGGGCGCTGAACCTTCATCTCGGGTTTCAGGAACTGCTGCCTGTTTCGTGCGCTCCTGGCGCTCAGAAACGCGCGTTGACGAAGAGGCCGGACTGATTACGGCGATCGACGGCGCCCCCCGCTGGGAAACTCCCAAACTGGACAAAATAGCGCGTGCGAAAGGGCATGCGGCGGCCGTGGCGGCGGCATATCGCGATGACGGCGACGAATTTCTGAAATCACTGAAGGGCCAGTTTTCCGTCGTCGTGATCGATGTTGCAAAAAGGCACGTGCTCCTCGCCGTTGATCGGATGGGTGTCGGTCGCATGTATTATACCCGGGCAGACGATGGCGCCCTTGTATTTGGATCGACGGCCGATGCCGTCGCAGCACACCCTGGTGTACTTTCGACAATTTCGGACCAGGGCGTGTTCGATTATTTGTTTTTCTATGTCAGCCCCGCGCCGGCGACGATCTACCGCGAACAATCCAAGCTATCGGCAGGTCAGGTTCTTATCGCCGACGCCGATGGTGTTCGCACCGAACACTACTGGCGCATGCCCTATCAGGAACAGACATCAGAAACGGAAGATGTGCTGGCGGAACAGTTACGAGAGCGGCTGCACTCTGCCGTCGCCGCTAGCGTCGAGGGAGAGAATACGAATCGTATTGGCGCGTTTCTGAGCGGTGGGCTCGACAGTTCGACCCTCGTTGGAATGCTGTGTAAACAGACGGAGAAACCCATCAAGGCCTTTACGATCGGTTTTGATGCCGACGGCTTCGATGAAATGCCGTATGCGGAAAACGCCGCGAAGCATTTCGGGGCGACGCACGTATCTTATTACCTCACTGCTGACGACCTGGTTGATGCGGTGCCCCGCTTCGCAACAGGCTATGATGAGCCTTTTGGGAATTCCTCGGCGGTCCCCACCTATTGCTGTGCCCGCGTTGCGCGAGACAATGGCGTAGAACTGATGATCGCCGGCGATGGCGGCGACGAACTCTTTGCCGGGAATGAGCGATATTTGCATTACGGGATATTCGAAAGATATAACGCACTGCCTGCATTGCTGCGCAAAGCGCTGGTCGGGCCGGCTGTCGCGCTGATGGAACAGGCAGGCGATACGCGATTTTCCAGGCGCGCCCGTAATTTTCTGCGCCTTGCCGATATTCCAATGCCGGACCGAACATTTGCTCATCACGTTCTGGTCGAGACGCCGCTTGGCGAAATATTCGAGCAAAATTTTCTCGGATCGATTGATCCCGATGCGCCAATCGCGGGTGTACGAGACCTGTTTTTTTCCTGTTCTTCCGAGTCGCTGGTCCAGCGGATGATGTCGGTGGATCTTCAGCGGACGCTGGCGGACAACGATTTATTAAAGGTTGGTCGGGCATCTGAACTTGCCGGAATCGAGGTTCGCTATCCGTTTATGGATGATGAACTTGTCGCGTTTTCGGCTCGTATTCCTGGCCAGATGCTCATGAAGGGAAACGAACTAAGGGGTTTCTACAAGCACAGCTTCCGGGATTTTTTGCCGCGCGAGACGCTTGAAAAACAGAAACACGGTTTTGGGCTTCCAACCATTGACTGGATGCGGCTGGACCCACGTATGAATGAGATGGTCATGGATTCCCTAATCAGCTTTCGAAAGCGAGGGTATATCCGAAAGGCGTTTGTGGACCTGATTGTCGACAACCTCAACCAGGATGGTTCTCCTTATATTGCGAATAGTGCCTGGGACATCATGATGCTTGAGCTATGGCTCAGATCCCGCGGATTCAATGCCTGAGTTCGGAAGGAATAATTTTGACAATGCTGCGGCAAATGGACGTATATTTCGGCCTGCCGCTTCGCGAAATAATATGGTTAGCGCAAAATGGTTGGAAATGATTGATCAAAAAATTGTGGGAGGGTTGCGTCTCACAAGCGTTTTAGTGGCTCTTGTTCTTGGAGCCTGTTCTGGTGTTCCTTTACCCTGGTCCGGCCCTGAAACGCTGCCGACAGTGCCGGTCGTGAGTGGTGAAGAAGAGGAGACGCCGCTTTACCGCATTGGTTCGGACGATCAGCTTCAGATTTTTGTGTGGCGCAATGGCGAGCTGTCGACCAGTGTTCAGGTGCGCCCGGATGGATTAATTACGATCCCGTTGATCGAAGACCTGCCCGCAGTCGGCAAAACACCCACTGAACTTGCGCGGGACGTCGAAAAGGCGTTGTCAAAATATATTCAGGACCCGATTGTGACCATTATGGTGCGGGGTTTTATCGGTCCGTTCGCTGATAAGGTCCGGATTGTCGGCGAGGCGGCGCGCCCACAGGCGCTGCCATACCGGTCGACCATGACTTTGCTGGATGTAATGATTCAAGTTGGTGGCATTACCCAGTTCGCGGCGGGTAATCGGGCGACCATCACGCGTGTGGTCGAGGGGGCGCCAAAACAATATCGCATCTATATCGACGATTTGCTGCGCAACGGCGATATTTCAGCGAACGTTAAAATTCTGCCCGGCGATATCATCGTCGTTCCCGAGGCCTGGTTCTGAGACCCCGAAGCCCGAATATTTTTGGCGGGGCCTGATAATTTTCGATTTCGCGGCGCTGCCCGCGCTCCGTTATTTGACCGTGTCTACGCTATTCCGATAACCGGAATAGGGAGCCCGTCGGTTCCGCTATAATTCGCGCGATCTTAGCGCAAAATCATGTCTAAATCCGGTTTTAAGACGTTGTAAATCAACAGTTCTGTATAGTTTACGCTATCCCCTTTATACTTGCGTGGCTGTGGTGCGACTGGTAGTTCTTTGGTTAATTCAGGTGGTTGTATTCTGCGGAGTTCCACCTACATCGTGAACATGGTTGCTGACGACAGGTTCTTGTCATCGTTTCCGGCGGGTTCCCACTATAGGGCTGACCGGAGAATTGGGGAGAGTTGCGGTCGGTCGCAATCGAGGCGTAGTCGATGACCGGTGGTATCGGGATTTCAGTGCCGGGATTTCAGTGCCGGGATTTCAGTGCCGGGATTTCAGTGCCGGGATTTCAGTGCCGGGATTTCAGTGCCGGGATTTCAGTGCCGGGATTTCAGTGCC
>JBLHKG010000017.1:0-11095 GCA_047619835.1 Alphaproteobacteria bacterium | reverse complement strand
ACATGCTGTCGCCAAAGCGAACAAAATACCGCAAGGCACATAAGGGCCGCATCCATGGCAATGCCAAGGGTGGTACGACGTTGAATTTCGGCTCGCACGGCCTCAAGGCCACGTCTCCCGAGCGGATCACCGCGCGGCAGATTGAGTCGGCACGGCGTGCGATCACGCGCCATATGAAGCGTTCGGGACGGGTCTGGATCCGTATTTTCCCGGATGTGCCGGTGTCGCAAAAGCCTGCTGAAGTGCGGCAGGGTAAGGGTAAGGGCGCTCCCGAATACTGGGCTGCGCGGGTAAAGCCGGGTCGCATTATGTTCGAGATTGATGGCGTCGGTGACGATGTTGCGCAGGAAGCGCTGGCACTGGGCGCGGCCAAACTGCCGTGCCACACCCGTGTTGTTCAACGGCTGGCGGATTGAGGGTAATACAATGGATGCAGCCGATCTCAGGACCAAGACGGAAGACGAGCTTCGCGATCAATTGCGCGATCTCAAAAAGGAAGCGCTTAACCTGCGTTTTCAGCGTGCCAGCGGGCAACTCGAAGCAACTGGGCGGGTTCGCTTGGTGAGGCACGACATCGCGCGGGTTAACACAGTGCTGGGCGAACGCGCCCGCGCTGCCAAGTAAGGAAAACGGGATGCCTAAGAGAATTCTTCAGGGCGTGGTGGTGTCGGACAAAGGCGACAAGACTGTGACTGTTCGCGTCGAGCGCCGGATCAAGCACCCGCTGTATAAGAAATTCATACGTCGGTCGAAGAAATATGCTGCGCATGATGCCGACAACCAGTGCAAGGAAGGCGATGTCGTCCGCATTCAGGAGTGTCGACCCATTTCGAAACGCAAAACGTGGGAGGTTCTGGCCGAAAGCGCGTAGCGCCGGACCCGATCGAAAGTACAGACAATGATCCAGGTAGAGACAAATCTTGAAGTTGCCGATAATTCCGGCGCCCGGCGGGTCCAATGCATACGCGTGCTCGGCGGTAGTCGGCGGCGTACGGCGTCGGTCGGAGACCTCATCGTGGTGGCTATCAAGGAAGCCATTCCGCGGGGCCGCGTGAAGAAGGGCGATGTTCATCGTGCTGTTGTCGTTCGGACGGCAAAGGAAATTCATCGCGCCGATGGCACGTCGATCAGATTCGATCGCAACGCCGCAGTGTTGGTCAATCCAGCTGGGGAGCCGATCGGCACCCGTATCTTCGGGCCGGTGACGCGTGAATTGCGCGGCCGTAATTACATGAAGATTATCTCGCTGGCCCCAGAGGTTCTGTGAGGCAGGAAGACGATTATGAGCGCGAAAAAAATTCAGAGTAAAATCAAGAAGTTCCGTAAGAGCGATGAAGTGATCGTTCTGACCGGGCGGGACAAGGGCAAAAGCGGTAGCATTCTGCGGGTCTTGCCCAAGGAACAGCGGGTCTATGTTCAAGGCGTCAATATGGTGAAGCGTCACACGCGAGCGTCGCAGTCGCATCCCGGTGGGATCGACGAGCGCGAAGCGGCGATACACGTTTCCAATGTGGCCCATGTTGACCCGGAAAGCGGCAAGGCTACCCGCATTAGTATTCGGACGCTTGAAGACAACCGCAAGGTTCGAGTCGCCAAGCGCTCTGGCGAAATGATCGATTGAGGATATCGGGATGACACGCTTACACGATCATTATGAACAGACTGTCCGGCCGCAGATGCAGGCAGAATTCAATTACCAGAATCGGATGCAAGTGCCGCGTCTGGAGAAAATCGTCCTCAATATGGGCGTCGGTGAAGGTGTCACCGACTCAAAAAAGGTCGATGCGGCAGCAAACGAAATGGCGCTGATTACCGGGCAAAAGCCGGTGGTGATCAAGTCGAAAAAATCCGTCGCCACGTTTAAGTTGCGCGAAGGAATGGCGGTTGGCTGCAAGGTAACGCTTCGGCGCGATCACATGTACGAATTTCTCGACCGTCTTGTGAATATTGCCCTGCCACAGGTGCGCGACTTTCGCGGTCTGCCCGGGCGCAGCTTCGATGGACGGGGAAACTATGCGATGGGGTTGAGCGAACAGATCGTTTTCCCTGAAATCGACTATGATTCAGTCGATGAAATGCGCGGCATGGATATCATTTTCGTGACCACGTCTGACTCGGACGTGCAAGCGAAGGCCCTTCTCAAGGGCTTCAACTTGCCGATTAACTGAAACGACTAGTTGCGGGAGGACTCGCATGGCTAAGACAAGCGCCGTCGAGAAGAATCTAAAGCGCATTCGGCTCGCGAAGAAATATGCAGCCAAGCGCGATCGGCTTAAGGCGATGGCTAAAGATGTGTCGCTGCCGGCAGAGGACCGCTTTGCTGCGCGGCTCAAGTTGGCGGAAGTTCCGCGTAATTCTGCGCCGGTGCGTATTCGTAATCGTTGCGAAATTACCGGTCGACCAAGAGGGTATTATCGCAAGTTTAAAATTTCTCGGATCGCGCTGCGGGATCTCGGCTCAAATGGCCAGATCCCCGGCCTGGTCAAATCGAGCTGGTAAGGGAGTCCGTTTATGACGATGACTGACCCGATCTCTGATCTGCTAACCCGTATCCGGAATGGACAGCGGGCGAACAAATCGTCGGTGATGAGCCCTGGCTCCAAGCAACGGGTGAATGTGCTCGATGTTTTGAAGCGTGAAGGCTATATCCGCGGCTATGAAGCGGCTGAGGATGACCGTGCTCTGCCGATATTGCGGATCGAACTGAAATATCATGAAGGTGAACCGGTAATTCGCGAGGTGCATCGCGTCTCCAAGCCGGGGTGCCGGGTGTATTCCAAGATCAAGGATTTGCAGCGCGTTTATAACGGTCTCGGAATTTCGATTCTGTCGACGCCGCGCGGCGTACTCTCCGATGGTGAGGCGCGGGCGCAAAATGTTGGTGGCGAAGTCATCTGTACGGTGTTCTAGGAGAATATCATGTCGCGAGTAGGCCAGAATCCCGTTACCGTGCCCGAGGGCGTGATCGTCGATATCGCCGGTCAGCTGATTACCGCTAAAGGCAAGCTGGGTGAGTTAAGTTTAAAAGTTGTCGATGATGTCGAAGTGACACGCGACGAGAATCAGCTGATCGTCAAGCCACGTGGTAGTTCACGTCAGGCCCGCAATATGTGGGGCACAACCCGGAGCCTTGTCCAGAATATCGTGACAGGGGTCGGCGAGGGATTCACGATCAAATTGGAGATCGTCGGCGTCGGCTATCGCGCCGCTGTCGAGGGCAAAGATCTTGTGCTTCAGTTGGGGTACAGCCACGAGGTTCGCTTTCACATTCCTGAGGGAATTACGATTGTCTGCGAACGTCCGACCCTGGTCGCCGTTAGTGGTTCGGATCGTCAGAAAGTTGGACAGGCCGCAGCCAATATTCGGAGCTATCGCAAGCCGGAGCCGTATAAGGGCAAGGGCGTGAAATATGAAAATGAATTCATCCTTCGTAAGGAAGGTAAGAAGAAGTAGGAACGGACCATGCTGAGATTACAAGCATTACGCGAACGTCGAAAACAAAGGGTCCGGATTGCCATCCGCAAAAGAGGTGGTCTGCGTCCGCGGCTGTCGGTGTTCCGGTCGAACAAGAACATCTACGCCCAGGTTATCGATGATCGTACGGGGGTAACACTCGCAGCGGCCTCGACGGTTGAAAAGGAACTGAAAAGTTCGTTGAAATCGGGGTCCACCCGGGAAGCGGCGATTGCAGTGGGAAAACTGCTGGGTGAGCGCGCCATCGCTAAGGGTGTGGGTGAGACGGTTTTCGACCGTGGCCCTTATATTTACCACGGCCGCGTTAAGGCACTTGCGGATGCCGCGCGCGAAGCCGGTTTGAAATTTTAAGGAAGGGTTAGAACATGGCACGCATGCCAGGAGGCAATCAGCGCGATGGCGGTCGACGTCGTGGACGCGGCGGAGATGACTCCGAGCAAAACGAACTGGTTGATAAGCTGGTCAGCATCAACCGCGTTGCCAAGGTGGTCAAGGGCGGTCGCCGGTTCGGATTTGCCGCGCTCGTCGTAGTGGGCGATTTGAAAGGGCGCGTGGGGTACGGCTCGGGTAAGGCTCGCGAAGTGCCGGAAGCGATTCGCAAGGCGACCGAACAGGCAAAGGGCCGGCTGATCCGGGTTCCCTTACGCGAAGGCCGCACGCTGCACCACGATGTTCAGGCGCATTTTGGCGCCGGTAAAGTTATTTGCCGGGCGGCGCCGGCAGGAACCGGTATCATCGCCGGCGGTCCGATGCGCGCTGTATTTGAAACGCTCGGTGTGCACGATGTGGTGGCCAAGTCGAACGGTTCCCAGAACCCCTACAACATGGTCAAGGCGACGTTTGAAGCTCTGAAACTGCTTCAGTCGCCGCGTCTCGTTGCAGCGCGGCGCGGACGCAAGGTCTCGGAAATCCTTGGACCGCGTGGTGGCGAGGCGGTTGCTACAGATGAAGCGTTGGAGACAGTCGATGGCTGACGGAAAAGTTCGGGTAACGCAGATCGGCAGCCCGATTGGTCGACCTGCGGATCAGCGCCAGACCCTCATCGGGCTCGGTCTGAACAAGATGCATCGTACCCGTGAGCTTGAGGATACGCCCTCGGTTCGTGGAATGATTAATAAGGTAAGTCACCTCGTTCGCGTCGAAGAAGCGAACTGAGGATCTACAGGAGCAAGTCGTTATGCGTTTGAACGAGATTTCGGATAATCCCGGTGCTACCCATAACCGGAAGCGCGTTGGGCGTGGGGCGTCATCCGGTCTTGGCAAGACCAGCGGCAAGGGGCAAAAGGGCCAGAAATCCCGTAGTGGCGTCGCCATTAAGGGGTTTGAAGGCGGACAGATGCCTATTTACCGGCGTCTTCCGAAGCGCGGTTTCACCAATATTTTCCGCAAAACGTATCGGGAAGTGAATACCGGGCGCCTTCAGGCAGCCATTGATGCTGGCAAGATCGATGCGGGCAAGCCGATTGACGCCGAAGTCCTTATCGCTTCAGGCATGATCAAAACTTCGCGAGATGGTGTTCGCCTCCTTGCGAACGGCGAGTTGAAGGCCAACATCACCATTATTGTCGCAGGAGCTTCGAAGGCCGCTATTGCTGCGGTCGAGGGAACGGGCGGCACGGTCACCGTGACCACTGTGCCAAAGCCGGCGGCAGGACGCAAAGCATCAGCCCCGGCGCCGGCTGCTGCCGAAGAGGATGCAGCGGGCTAACGCCTCGCTCTTGAACATAGATGGCATCAGCCGCAGAACAGCTTGCTTCCCATATAAATTTTGGGCAGCTATCAAAGGCCACGGAGCTTAAAAAGCGCCTTTGGTTTACGCTGGGCGCGTTGGTGATTTATCGATTCGGCACCTATATTCCCCTACCAGGTATTGACCCTGCAATTCTGAAGGAGATTTTCCAGCAGCAGGCTGGCGGCATACTCGGCATGTTCGACATGTTTGCCGGCGGCGCCTTTGGCCGGATGACGATCTTTGCGCTTGGTATCATGCCTTATATCTCGGCGGCGATTATCATGCAGCTGCTGACCGCCGTTTCTCCTTATTTCGAACAGCTCAAGAAAGAAGGCGAACCGGGTCGGAAGAAAATTAACCAGTATACCCGCTATGGCACGGTTCTCCTGTCGCTTTTCCAGGGATATGGCATTTCCGTCGGTCTTGAGGGAATGACCGGATCGCAAGGATCGGCGGTAATAGATCCCGGCATGTTCTTCCGTGCGACAACCGTTATTACGCTGGTCGGCGGGACCATGTTCCTGATGTGGCTGGGTGAGCAGATCACCGCGCGCGGCGTCGGCAATGGCATTTCACTGATCATCTTCGCCGGTATCGTTGCCGAGCTACCATCGGCGCTTGCCGGGACCCTGGAACTGGGCCGTACCGGGTCGCTGTCAGCGGCTCTGATCGTCTTCCTGCTGATCATGGCAGTGGTCGTGATTACCGTGATCGTGTTCGTCGAACGTGCCCAGCGACGAGTCATCGTGCAATACCCGAAACGCCAGGTCGGCAATAAGATGTTCGGCGGCGACAGCTCGCATTTGCCCCTCAAGATCAATACGGCTGGCGTAATTCCGCCGATTTTTGCGAGTTCTCTGCTTTTATTGCCTTTGACGGTTGCCGGGTTCAGCGGAGATCAGGGCCCCGAATGGCTTGGTATCGTCACCGCCTATCTCGGTCGAGGGCAGCCGGTCTATTTGCTGCTCTATTCCGCTTTGATCGCCTTCTTTGCATTTTTCTATACCTCGGTCGTGTTCAACCCGACAGAGACCGCTGACAATCTGAAGAAAAATGGCGGCTTTATTCCCGGAATCCGGCCCGGTAAAAACACCGCAGATCATCTGGATTACGTGCTTACCCGCATTACCGTATTCGGCGCCATCTATCTGCTGGCGATCAGCATTTTGCCCGAGATCCTGATTTCTCAATATGCCGTTCCTTTCTATTTCGGCGGCACGTCGTTGTTGATTGTTGTTACGGTGACAATGGATACCGTTGCGCAGGTTCAGTCTCATCTGCTGGCTCACCAATATGAGGGGCTGATCAAAAAATCGCGCTTGCGGGGCCGCCGAGGATGAAGGTGATCCTTCTCGGTCCTCCGGGCGCTGGTAAAGGAACCCAGGCTCAGGAGCTGGAACGTCGTCGGAATCTCGTCCAGCTTTCTACCGGGGATATGTTGCGCGCCGCGATTGCTTCCGGCAGCGAGTTTGGACAGGAAGTGAAGGCGATTATCGATTCAGGCGCTCTGGTGCCGGACGACATTATCGTTCGCATGATCGCTGATCGGATTGAACAGCCAGATTGTGCAGATGGTTTTATTCTCGATGGTTTCCCGCGGACGACGGCTCAGGCAGAGGCGCTCGACGTCATGCTGGAGGCCAAGGATACAGGGCTCGACCATGTTATAGCCATGGCGGTTGATGCTGACGTGCTGACCCGGCGCATCGGCGGTCGCTTTAGCTGCGCCAAGTGCGGCGCGGGATACCACGAAGAATTTCAGAAACCACACAAAGAAGACGTTTGTGACCATTGTGGTGGAACCGAGTTTACCCGGCGCTCGGACGACAAGCCGGAAACAGTGCGGGCGCGGCTTGAGGCATACGAGGCTCAAACGGCGCCACTTCTCCCCTATTACCGGGAAAAAGGCTTGCTGCGTTCGGTTGATGCGATGGCCGAAATAGAACTGGTAACTGGCGAAATAGAAAAGATTTTGGTGGGTGCGTGATTGTTGACTTGAAAGCAACAGTACCTATAATCCCCGACCTTCGAGCTCAGATGAAAATTATGGAAAAACCAGGCGTTTATCGCCAATTCGAGGAGAATTCGGCATGGCGCGTATAGCTGGTGTCAATCTACCGAACAAGCCAACATGGGTGGCGCTGACCTATATCCATGGGATTGGTCAGACTTCGGCACGCAAGATTTGCGAAACGACGGGTGTCGAGCCGACGATGCGGATCGATTCGCTCAGCGATGATGAACTTGGTCGCATTCGTGAGTTGATCGATCAAAGTTTCAAGATCGAAGGGGAGCTTCGTCGTGAAACCTCCGTCAATATCAAACGGTTGATGGATCTTGGCTGCTATCGCGGTCTAAGGCATCGCCGGGGAATGCCGGTTCGCGGGCAACGGACTCATACCAATGCGCGTACTCGTAAGGGGCGGGCGAAGCCGATTGCGGGCAGGAAATAGTGCGTGCGGGTAATAGCGCTCTCAGGCGAATAGACGGGACAAGATAATGGCACGGCAAGCAGCAACACGCGTAAAACGGCGCGAAAAGAAGAACATCTCTTCAGGAATCGCGCACGTGAATGCGACGTTTAACAATACGATGGTTACCATCGCCGACGCACAGGGGAATACCATCGCCTGGGGGTCTGCGGGAGCTTCAGGCTTCAAGGGCTCGCGTAAATCGACGCCCTATGCGGCGCAGATGGCGGCCGAAGATGCCGGTCGCAAGGCGATGGAACATGGGATGAAAACCCTTGAAGTCGAGGTAAAGGGCCCGGGGTCAGGACGCGAGTCCGCTCTTCGCGCCCTTCAGACAGTCGGGTTTACCGTGACGTCAATTCGTGATGTGACGCCGATTCCCCATAACGGGTGCCGTCCGCGTAAGCGGCGCAGGGTATAGCAGCGTAATTAATTTCGCGTGATTGCTACCAAGCAATCACATTTGTGATGAATGTCAGGCCGCCGTACGACGGCTGAGCAGAATGAGGTTATACCGGTGATTCAAAAGAACTGGCAGGAACTGATCAAACCGAACAAGCTGGAAATTACGCCCGGCATGGATGATTCGCGGCATGCGACGATTGTCGTTGAACCGCTGGAACGTGGCTTTGGCGTGACGCTTGGCAATGCACTGCGCCGTGTACTGCTGTCCTCTTTGCAGGGCGCAGCGGTGACCGCGGTGCAAATCGACGGCGTGCTGCATGAATTCTCGTCCATCCCCGGGGTGCGCGAAGACGTGACTGATGTCGTCCTCAACCTGAAGGGGTTAGCCCTTCGCTATCACGGCGATGAGCCGCGGCGTATTTCGCTGTCGGCCACGGGGCCGGGTGAAGTCACTGCCGGCATGATCGATACGTCCCATGACGTCGAGATTATCGACCCGGACCTGGTCATCTGCACGCTCGATCAGGGCGCCAAGATCAACATGGAAATGACCATTACCACCGGTAAGGGTTACGTCCCGGCGATCCAGATGCGCACCGAAGATTCGCCGATCGGTCTTATTCCGATCGATGCGGTCTACAGCCCGGTTCGTCGCGTGACGTTCCGCATCGACAACACCCGCGTTGGCCAGGTCACCGATTATGACAGCCTGTCGCTGGAAGTTGAAACCGATGGGACGGTAACGCCGGATGATTCGGTGGCGCTGGCAGCCCGCATCCTGCAGGACCAGTTGCAGACCTTCATCAATTTCGAGGAGCCGAAGGTGCATACCGAGGCAGAATCCTTGGTGGTGCCGTCGTTCAACAAGAATCTCCTGCGCAAGGTAGACGAACTCGAGCTATCGGTGCGGTCGGCGAATTGTCTCAAGAACGACAACATCATCTATATCGGCGACCTGGTTCAGAAGTCCGAACAGGAAATGCTGCGGACCCCCAATTTTGGTCGCAAGTCGCTGAACGAGATCAAGGAGGTGCTGTCTCAGATGGGGCTGCATCTCGGGATGGAAATTACCGAATGGCCGCCTGAAAACATTGAAGAAATGGCCAAGCGGCTTGAAGAACCTTATTGAAGTTCAGGACACGGACCCGGATTTGATCCGGGCCAACGGGAGTACGCGTCATGCGGCATAGAATTAGCGGTCGTAAGTTAAACCGCACATCATCGCATCGTAAGGCCATGTTTCGTAATATGGCCTGCGCATTGATTAAGCACGAGCAGATCACGACAACTTTGCCCAAGGCGAAGGAGCTTCGTCCGGTCGTTGAGAAGTTGGTGACGCTCGGAAAGCGCGGCGGGTTGCATGCCCGTCGCCAAGCCCTGAGCCGTCTCAATAACGATACGGTTATGGTCGAAAAACTGTTCAGCACGCTGGCTGAGCGCTATGGCGAACGCCCGGGTGGTTATACTCGGGTCATGAAGGCGGGCTTTCGTTACGGCGACAACGCGCCGCTTGCTGTGATTGAATTTATTGATCGCGATGCCGACGCCAAGGGACAGGATTCAGGTCCGTTGCCGGAAATGGTCGAAGAGATGGAATCCGTCGCGGCTGCGGCTGCGTAACGCCCCATCTGGTTGCGAGATGTCTATCGGAGGCGGCGGCAACGCCGCCTCTTTTTTTATGTGGGCTTTGCGGTGGATCAACTACGTGGATCAACTACAATGGCATCGTCCGAAAATGCCGTCATATGTATCACGCGACCAATGTCGAACAGACTGATCCAATCGCTCCTTCTTACGCTTCTTGTTGTTGCCCTGTGGCCTGGGTCGACAATTGCGCAAAAACGTTCCCCCGCATCACGTCAGGAAATCACCCTTTCCTTTGCGCCGCTGGTAAAAAAAGCGGCACCGACGGTCGTTAATATTTATACCAAACGGATCGTACAGCGTCGGCAATCACCGTTTCTCAATGATCCCTTTTTCCGCCAGTTTTTCGGGGAAGCCTTCAATTTCGGGACGCCGCGAAAGCGGGTGGAGAATTCTCTGGGTTCCGGGGTCATCGTTCGTCCGCAAGGAATAATTGTCACCAATCACCACGTCATCGATAAGGCAGACCAGATTACCGTGGTTCTTTCCGACCGGCGGGAGCTGGATGCCAAAGTCATTTTATCAGATGAAAAAACCGATTTAGCGGTGTTGCGCGTGGATGTGGGGGGGGAAGCATTGCCCTTTCTCAAGCTGCGCGATTCCGATGATCTGGAAGTAGGCGACCTCGTTCTAGCGATTGGTAACCCCTTCGGCGTCGGCCAGACTGTCACCAGTGGAATCGTTTCGGCGTTGGCGCGTGCTGCTGAGAATGTCTCCGATTTCAGCTTTTTTATCCAGACCGATGCCGCAATCAATCCTGGCAACTCGGGGGGGGCGTTAATTACCCTGGATGGACAGTTGGCCGGCATTAATACCGCTATCTACAGCCGCAGCGGGGGGTCTCAGGGCATCGGCTTCGCCATACCGGCCAATATGGTTGGGCGGGTGGTTGAAGGCGCGGTGAAGGGCGCGAAAGTAGTGCGCCCCTGGTTCGGCGCCACCGGTCAGGCGGTTACCACTGATCTTGCGGGCGCGCTGGGGCTGAGGCGGCCGGTGGGGGTTCTGATTTCCGATCTTTTTGCCGGAGGACCGGCTGAAAGTGCCCGGCTTGCCCGCGGCGATGTAATTATGGAGATCAATGGGCGCGAGGTGGCCGATCCCCGCGCGCTGCGGTTCCGTATTGCGACCCTCGAGGTTGGCAAGACCGCAATATTGACGGTCATTCGTCACGGTAAGACGATCCGCCTGAAGATGCCGCTTGAAGCGCCGCCGGAAGTTCCGCCACGCCGATTGACCCGGCTCAAAGGAAAACACCCGCTTTCAGGTGTTACGATTGCCAATCTATCGCCTGCTCTTGCAGAGGAGCTGTCGCTTGAGCCGACGCAGTCTGGTGTCATTGTTCTCGGCATCAGCCGGCGGAGTCCCGCCC
>JBLHKG010000016.1:0-11220 GCA_047619835.1 Alphaproteobacteria bacterium | reverse complement strand
CCAGTACCAGCGATCCGGCGAGACCGAACAGGGAAGAGGAGAATGCCGTGCCCATGCCCGAAAGCGGCGCCTTGAGCCCGGTCTTCAATTCGGCGAAAACAGCGCTCATATCCCCGCCCGCGCCGATCGACAGCCCGCCGATGACGCCTGCCACCGAGGAGATTGTCTGTAGCAGGCCCCAAAATGTACCCAGCAGACCGAGGAAGATCAGCAGGCCGATCAAATAGCGAGAGAGATCGCGCGATTCCTCAAGCCGGGACATGATTCCGTCCAGCAGAGATCGTAGCGCCATCGCTGACAGGCTGAGCCTGCCCGGCCGCGCACCCTGCCGTGCGCCCAGCATTGCCGCCATAGGCGCCAGAAGCTTTGGCAGGGGCTGCGCCGACAGCCCCGGTCGGTCGGACCGAAAGTAATCGATCCATTTTTCCTCGCCAATCAGCAGGATAACCTGTCCAAATATATAGGCGATGCCGAGTAGCAGAACGCCAAGGATCAGACCGTTAAGCGCCGGATTGGCGATGAACGCATCGGCCAGCTGGCCGTATAGCGCGATAATCGCGAGGCCGACCGCAATCAGGAATGCGATCATCCGCAGGAGAAATCCACGGATATTACGCATCGTTATATGCCTGTTTGAAATTCCGGGTCATGCTGGTCACCATGCGCGCCTGCCGAGTCCCGCGCGGCACAGCTCAGCGCTTGGTTACGATGATGTCGATACGATCCGCGGGGCCGCCTTCCGACTGGTTGCCCAAAGCACGGACATCGATGCGCGCGCTTTTGACTCCCTGATTGATTAGCGACGATCGGGCAGCCAGTGCCCGCGACAGCGACAAGCGTCGTGCCTGACTGGCAGAATTAGTGGTTCCCCCGGCATAGGCCAAAAGCTGAATGCGGAGTGCCGAATCGGCTTTCAGGGCGTCGGCTACTTTCTTCAGGTCAGCTTCGGCGGGTGAATTGAGCTTCGCCGACCCCGTGGCAAAACCAACGCGCACGGAGGACCCGACTCCCAGCTTGCCTTGGTGCGACCTGGAAGCTGGCGATGGCAGGGAGGCTACTTTTGTTTTGCTGCGCGCAATTTTGGTGGCAGGCAGGGATTTTCCCCTTGGCGTCGGCGCAGATATTTTTGGGGCAATTGGAATGTCCGGTGCTGCTGGCGGCCGTGGCGCGAGTGTTCCTGCGGATTTAGGCAGGCTGGGCGCCGTTGGCCGGGTTGGCGCCGTAGACCGCCGGGACTTTACGGCAGGGGCCGAGGTAACAGGTTTCAGGTTCGGCACCGCCGCCATTTTCGGTGCCGGCGGTGGTTGCAGTGGCGTTGCCTTCATCGACGGCGCCGACATTTTCCGCGTAGCGGCTGTCCTGGCGGGAAGCTTCGGCGTTGTTGCCCGACGAGTCGCCGTCCGCCGTTTAGTCTTGCGGCGTGTTGATCTGGCCTTTTTCTTTGTGGGCGGCCGTAGCTTGATGTGTCCAGAGGGGGCGGTCCCGTTACGCCTGGAAATCACTGGGAACTGCAGCGTATTGTTGGCATAAGGCGACAGCGTAGCGGGTGCATCCGGTCGGCCTCTGCCTAGCACATCGGCGACATTTGGTGTCCGACCCAGCTGGTCGAGCACACCTTGATCGACGATAACACTGGGGCTCGTCGTGCCGCCCACGATGTTCTGGGCCGATGCCGGCGCGAGCAGTAAAAACGCGGTCGCCACGAGGGGACCCATAACGATGGCATGAAGCCTGGAGCGGGTGGGCGGACGAAAAATCATCGGTCCCGGTATCCTCGTATACTGTTGAACAGTTGAAATTCAGGGTTAACAACCCGGACGTACTGTACCGCAGCCTGGTAATCGTCACAATAACCTATACTTAGAACCAATTTGCGGCATCAGCGCTTGCGTACGCTTCGAACCGCATCCTGCAGTATCCTCCTGACAGTATCGTTGAGTTCTGAATTGGAGGCCAGGATGGTGCCGCCATTCAAGGGATCGCTACGACCATCGATTTCGCTCACCATACCGCCGGCCTCGCGCACCAGCAGAATGCCGGCTGCGACATCCCATGGTGACAGGCCGAACTCCCAAAATGCATCAAACCGTCCCGCGGCGACGTAGGCGAGGTCGAGGCTGGCCGCCCCGAAACGACGTAACCCGGCTGTGCGGTCCATGATCGGGCCGAGAACCTCCAGCAGTTCTTCCCGGCCGGGCCGGTTGCCGAACGGCACGCCGGTGGCGAGGATAGCCGAGCTCAAATCCCGCCGCGCGGATACGCGAAGGCGGCGATTGTTCAGAAAACAGCCCTCGCCGCGCGCTGCCCAGAAGACCTCATCGCGCGTCGGTTCATACACCATTCCTGCGACGATCTCACCGCGCTGTTCATGGGCAATAGAGATCGCAAAATGGGGGATTCCGTGGAGAAAATTGGTTGTGCCATCGAGTGGATCAACGATCCAGCGATCAGTCGCGTCTGAAGGGCCGGATGCGCCCGCTTCTTCCATCAGAAAGGCAAAATCGGGATGGGCGCGGGAGAGCTCCGATTTGATTATCGCTTCAGCCCGCCGGTCGGCTTCTGACACGAAATCGGCGGGCCCCTTGCGCGAGACCTGAAGCTGCTCGACCTCGTTGAAATCGTGAATCAGGCTGCGCGCTGCCTTGCGCGCGGCCCCGTCCATAACGTTGATGATCGGCGGTCGCATCGTCCCATCCGTTGGTTCTGTTTAAAATGGGTCGGGGGTTTTACCCCGCCCGCGCTGTCGGTCTTTTACCCGGTCAGTCTTTTGCGCGTTCGACGTAGGACGAATCCGCCGTCGCAACGACGATACGTGTGCCCATCTCGATATGAGGCGGCACCAGCGTCTTGACGCCATTCTCGAGCAATGCCGGCTTGTAGGAGGAAGAGGCGGTCTGCCCCTTTACCACTGCATCGGCCTCGACGACCTCCAGTGTCACGTGTTGCGGCAGTCGGACGCCGACCGGCGAGCCATCGATGGTTTCAACCGTTACGGCAATTCCGTCGGTCAGGTAAACCGCCGTTTCTCCCGCCATGTTACGCCCGACGGTGAATTGATCGTAGGTTTCCGAATCCATCAGGGTAATCTGTTCGTCTTCACTGAAGAGCAGCGTGCATTCGCGCTCCTCGGTCATCAATTTTTCGACCGATTCCTGCGTGCGGAACCGTTCGTTGGTCTTTGTTCCGGTACGCACGTCACGCATATCCACGGCAATAAAGGCATTCCCCTTGCCGGGCAGGATCAGCTCGTACTTGGTAACCAGATATTGTCTGCCCTGATGCTCGATTGCATGGCCGGGCCGCAATGTGTTTGCATTGACCTTCATAGCGGGTCTGCTCTTGTTTTGTGGGTTGTCATGAAGCGCCGGAACCTAGCAGGTCGGAACGCGCTGTTCAACGTATCTCCGTGTCGTTCGTGCAGTCTCGATAGGTGTGAGTGTGGCCTTGCCAGTCCTCGACCTGCCAGTCACCATCCTGCCTTGTGCTGAGATAGCCCGGACCGACCGGAACCTTGCCGTGCCCACCCGGAATATCCAGCACATAGCTGGGCTGTCCGAGCCCGGAAAGGTGCCCTCTGAGAGCGCGAACGATGCGCTGACCGACGGCTAGCGTTGTCCGAAAATGGCTGGTCCCGCGCGCCAGATCGCCGTGATGCAGGTAATAGGGCTTTATCCGGCATTTCAGCAGCGCCCGCATCAGTTCCTCCATAACAGTGGGGTCGTCATTGACGCCCTTAAGCAGCACGGTCTGGCTTAACATCGGAATGCCGGAATCGACGAGGCGTGCCGCAGCTGCCTTTGCCAATTGCGTGAGTTCGCGCGGATGATTGCAATGCAGGACGACGTAAACCGGTGTTTCCTTTTTGAGTGCAGAAATCAGGTCGTCAGTAATCCGTTCCGGCGCGGCAACGGGTACCCGGCTGTGGATGCGCACGATTGCCACATGGGGGATAGCCTCCAGGGCGTCCATGATTTCTTTGAGCCGGCGCGGCGACAGGATCAGCGGGTCGCCGCCCGACAGAATGACCTCGAAGATCTCGTCATGGGTGCGGATATAGGCGAGCGCCGCGTCCAGCGCCGCGTCGTCGAGCACCGCGCCGCCTACCGCCTCACGCCGGAAACAGAACCGGCAATAGACCGGGCAGACCAGGACGGGGGTGAACAGGACACGGTCCGGATAGCGATGGACGATGCCGCGTACCGGCGAATGGATGTCATCGCCAATCGGGTCGGAGAGCTCGTCGCCGGTTCCAATTGTCTCGCGCGGATCCGGCACGAATTGACGGGCGATGGGATCGTCTGGGTCATCCGGATCGATCAGCGCGGCCAGCACGGGCGGGATGGCAATCGGCAGGGTTTCTGCGGCAGCGCGCGCGGCTTCGATGTCAGCGGCTTTGATGAACCCGGCATCGGCCAACGCCTCGGGCGTGCTAACGGTGCGGCCAGTTGGAGTAAGGCTCTGGACAAGGTTGCGGACCACATTCATCTTGGACCTCGCATGCGGATGATGGTTAATGGACGGACTCGGCTCATGAATGACACCCAGTCGGGGGACAGGCAATCCCCTGCTGCCGGACCAGCGGCTGTTCGACAATGGTGGCGGCAGGATGCGCTGGCGGCGCGCCGGCCCAGGCTTGTCGTCCGAAACGCCGTCGCAGCGGCGCTACGACGCTGGTTTGCCGAGCAGGATTTTACTGAGGTGGAGACGCCTGCGCTACAACTCTCGCCAGGGCTTGAGCCGCAGCTTCGTGCCTTTGCGACCCGCCTGTTCGAGCCGTTCGAAGAAGAGGGCGACGGCGTAAATCTCTATCTGCACACGTCACCTGAATTCGCGATGAAGAAGCTGTTGGCGGGCGGGATGGAACGGATATTCCAGCTTGCCCGCGTGTGGCGCAATGCTGAGCGTTCGGCGTTGCATCATCCGGAATTCACCATGCTTGAATGGTATCGCTCCGGCGCAGGGTGGCGCGAAGTTGCGGCGGATTGCGAAGGGCTGGTTCGGGCGGCAATGGCTGCTACGCCCGAGGAGCTGGCGCCAGAACGGTTGTTGGCGCGGGGTACGGCACGCTGCGCTGTGGCGCGCGACTGGGAATATCTGAGTGTCGCCGAGGCATTTGACCGGCATGTCGATATCGACCTCCTGTCGACCATTTCGGATCCTGAAAACCCTGACCGGGACATGTTGGGTCAAGCGGCGGCACGCGCCGGGGTGCGCACAGCCGACAGCGACGGCTGGGACGATATCTTTCACCGAATCATGCTGGAGCGGATCGAGCCGTCGCTCGGGATCGGCGTGCCGACGGTTCTTCATTCCTGGCCGGCGTCGCTTGCCGCGCTGGCGCGGATCGATCCCGATGATGTACGACTCGCCGAACGGTTTGAACTCTATATCTGTGGCGTCGAGCTTGCCAACGGTTTTGGTGAGCTGACGGATGCCGATGAGCAGCGCCGGCGTTTCGAGGCAGAAATTGGCAGGAAGAAATCCCTGACCGGTGAAATCTATCCGATCGATGAGGATTTTCTGACCGCGCTAGCCGTCATGCCCGATGCGGCGGGTATTGCGCTCGGTTTTGACCGGCTGGTCATGCTGCTGACGGATGCCGACCGAATCGAAGAGGTTCTCTGGGCGCCGGTCGGATAGTGCTCCCGGCGCTCACCAGCCGTCTTAAACATTTCTTTAACCCGTCGGGCTAGGCTTTGCTCAAAGGCTGACCGCGTCCCATGAACCTGCATCCGACGAAACCCTATTTCAAACGCGCCACATTTGTGGCGACCGTTGTCCTGTGCGCACTGGGAACCAGGGCTGCGGCTGAGGACATTTCCGCGGCTTATAGAGGCAAAACGGTCAGCTTCATTGTCAGTGGCGCGGCCGGGTCGTTACCGGACAGGTATGCCCGCGCGATTGGCCGGTACATGGTCAAGCACATTCCCGGCAACCCTGTCATTCGGTTCCGTAATATGGAAGGCGGTTCCGGACACAAGGCGGTGCTCTGGCTCTACAACAAGGCGCCGCGAGACGGGCTGACCATTGCCGCGCTCACGCCCAATGCCATCGTCGGGCCTCTCATCGGAGACGACGTGAAAAAAAATTACGATCCGATGAAATTTGAGTATCTCGGCAGCGCTGCCAGCGCGATTTATGTCTGTATTTCAAGGCTCGATGCACCGGCGACCGATTTCGGGCTCATCAGAAAGCAGCGTCTGGTCATGGGGGCATTACAGGACGGCGGGCCGACGCAGGATATAGCCCACGCGCTGATCAATCTCGCGGGCGCGCGGTTTCGAATGGTGCCGCGATATCGCGATAGCACCCAACTGCTGGCGGCGCTTGAACATGGTGAAGTGCACGGCGCCTGCGGTTTTCGCTGGTCGAACCTGTGGTCGCGTTGGCCCGACCTGATCAAAGACAACAAGGTCAAGGTTTTCCTGCAGATCGCGCTTAATGCCCTGCCGGACCTGACAGCGCGAAAGGTACCGATCGTTTGGGATTTTGTGACTGATCCCGGTCACCGCGCGGCGCTGGAGCTGTTGGCGCGCACACAGCAAATTGGCCAACCTTATGCGGCGCCCCCGCACATTCCCCGGCAACGTGTCACCGCGCTCCGGGTTGCGTTCGAGCGGACGATGAAGGATCTCGAGTTCAAGGCCGATGCCCGCAAGGCGAGGCTCAATCTCTCGCCGACCCTTGGCGACGATATGGAACGCATAATCGAAATGATGTATCTCACCCCAAGGGCCATCGTCGAAAAAGCGCGCGCCGCGCGAAGGGCGGGGGAACCCACCTAAGGACAGCAACGCGCCAAACGATCAGCCCTTGGACGGCGCCACTTCAACGCAGCCGGGGAGCAAAATAATCCCGGTCAAATGGTTCCATTAGGTCGGATAGCGCTCTAGAATCCCGTCCCAGCCTATGGATGGAGTATTGTCATGGGGACACAGCTTGAAAGCCCTTCCGAATTGACATTCCGGCCGCTTTCCTCCGTGATCGGCGTGGAAGCTGAAGGCGTTGACCTCTCGAAACCGCTGGACCCCGAAATTTTTGCCGAGCTTCGCCGGGCATGGGCGGAACACTCCATTCTGCTGATCCGAGGGCTGGATCTGACAGAAGAAGATCAGTTCCGCTTTGCCCGCAATTTCGGTCCGATCGCGGCCCGCCCCAAGCCACCGGTCGAGAAACGCGGTTACGTCCCCGATCCTGAAAATCCGATGCATCTGGTTACCGACCGGGTTGATGACGAGGGCAGGCGGCTGGGCTCGCTTGGCCATGGCGAAATGTGGTTTCACACCGATAAATGTTACGTGGCCGCGCCGCACCGCGCGTCGCTCCTTTACGCCATCGAAATACCTGACGAAGGCGGACATACCAGGTTTGCCTCGCTTTACAACGCCAACGAAAATCTGCCGGTCGATCTACGGCAAAAGCTGGAGGGCAGGCGCGCGCTTCAGGTCTATGATTACACGACGACGGCGGTGGCCGAGGCCGACCAGCGGCTGGAGGATTTACTCCATCACTGGCAGCCCGTCTTTGTCACTAACCCCGATACCGGGCGCCAGGCGCTTTACGTCAACCGTCTGATGACCGCTCAAATCGACGGGATGACCCCACAGGAAAGCCGCGAGACGCTGGATCTCCTGTGCGATCTGATCGAAGCGCCGGACAATGTCTATGAGCATGTCTGGCGGCCCGGCGACATAATCGTCTGGGACAATCTGTCGAGCCTGCATGCGCGCACCGACTGGCCCGAGGATCAGCGCCGGACGCTCAGGCGCTGCACGATTGAAGGCGAAGAATTGCAGTAGGGGTGCTGCGCACGCTAAACTATGTCAACGCGTCAAATGCAGAAAGGAAGCCGACCATGGCGACCCAGCTTAAATCAACCGAGAGGCCGGAATTTGTATCGTTGTCTCCCAACATCGGTGTCGAAGCACTTGGCATTGATATTGGCCAGCCCGTCGATGCCGCAACGCAGGCGGCGCTGCGCAATGCCTGGGCCCAAAACTCCATCCTGCTGGTCCGCACCGGCGGTTTGACCGAAGACCAGCAATTTGCCTATGCGCAGCTGTTTGGCGAGGTCGCCGCGCGCGTCAAACCACCGGTCGAAAAACGCGCCTTTCGGGCGGATCCCGATAACCCCATGCAGCTGGTTACCAATGGGCAAGACGATCAGGGCCGACCGCTCGGCTCGCTTGGCGATGGCGAGATGTGGTTCCACACCGACAAATGCTATGTCGAAAAGCCCCACCGCGCGTCGCTCCTCTATGCGGTCGAAATACCTACCGAGGGAGGACATACAAAATTTGCCTCGCTCTATAACGCCTATGACCGGCTGCCGGCAGACCTTAAGGCGCGGATCGAGGGCCGAAGGGTTCTGCAGGTCTATGATTACGGCAAGGATCAGGCGGCCAATATCGATGATCGGCTTGAGGATCTTCTGCATTACTGGCAGCCGATGGTCGTCACCAATCCCGATACCGGGCGCAAGGCGATCTATGTCAGCCGGTTGATGTCACTCCGCATCGAGGGTATGGACGAGGCGGAAAGCCGCGCGCTGCTGGACCCGATCTGCGACATCATCGAGGCGGAAGACAATGTCTACGAACATGTCTGGCGGCCTGGAGACATTATCATCTGGGACAATCTGTCCTCCGTACATGCGCGGACCGACTGGCCGAGAGAACAGCGCCGGACATTGCGCCGGGTGACCATCAAGGGCGACGCCCTGTCCTGACGGGGATTGTTGGAGGAAAAATCGTTGGTGACCGCGACCGAACTGGCTGAACTGACTGTAACCAGGCTCGATGCGCCGCTCGGCGCCCGCGTCGATGGCATCGATCTGTCGCAGAAAATGTCGCCTTCGCTCAAACAGGCGGTGCTGGATGCCTGGTGTGAGCACGTCATCCTGCTGTTTCCGGGCCAGAAATTCACCGGCGATGAACAGATTGCCTTCGCGCGGGAGTTTGGGCCGATTAAGGAGCGCGGTCGGCCCGAAGGGCGCCGTCCCGAGCAGAAAGGCCAGGATTACAACGCGCAGGTCATGTTCATTTCCAATGTCGTTGAGAATGGCATACCCGTCGGCTCCCTGCCGGACGGCGAGATGTGGTTCCATCATGACGGCTGCTACAAGGAACATCCGCAGCGCGCCTCGTTCCTCTATGCCATTGATCTGCCGTCAACAGGCGGCAACACCCGGTTTGCCAATATGTATGCGGCCTATGAGCATGTGCCAAAGGAGATGAAGACGCTGCTGGCCGATAAGACGGCGCTGCATGTGTATGATTATGAAATGCGGGAAACCTTCGATGTTGATGCGGGACTCGAAGGGATTGCGCATTTTTCACACCCGATCTTCATCCGCCACCCCGATACCGGCCGTCCCGCGCTTTACGTTAACCCGCTGATGACGGCGCGGATCAATGAATTACCAGCCGATGAAAGCCGTGCCGTGCTGGATGAGCTGTTTGCAATCGGCCAGGACGACTCGGTGGTCTATGAGCATGTCTGGGCGCTGGGCGATTTCATAATGTGGGACAATCTCTGCTCGATGCATGCCCGCACTGATTTTCCCAATGAAGAGCGCCGCCTGCTGCGTCGCTGCGTGATCGAAGGCGAGCGACCAGAGGCCGCCTGACGCCGAGATGGGGTGCGACCGACTGCTGCTGGGTCGGGGCCGGAGGCCTCCCGTCCGGGGTAGGGCGAACAGTTATCTCTTCGACTCTTCGTTTTGACTTGAACCCAACCGGTCGAAAAATGCCGCTGAGTCTCCGTAAACGAATGAAAGGAACGCTTGCTCAACTCGGTGGCACAACCCGGAAAATATTTGGGAATAGGGCGCCTTCACTGGACTAATCATCTGAATTTCTTCAAGCGCCAAAAGAAGTCCGTTGAGTATAGCGTCTATATAACCGGCATCATAACCGGCATCGTTGCCTGTTCGCATCAAATCGACTTTCGAGAGAGAAGTTTCGGCGACGGTTGTTGTGCTTTGCTTCTGTCGCCCAGGCTGGCGGTGTAATGTTTGTTTTCCGGTGACTCGGTCGCGCGGTCTTCGCGGATGGGGAATGGGTCTGGCGCGTGTATCGATTTCACCTGGACCGTTGGACGCCTTCAGATCGTTTTCCGTAACCATCGATATCTCCCTTCGGGAAATGGAGAACGTCCCGGCAAGGACGCTATACCCGATAGCCGACAGGCGGGTTTCCTATTGAGCCAACCGGCCTCTTGACCAATACACTTGGCTATTCCGCCCTGATTCCGGCGAGGAATTCATTGACCTGTCCCGCCAACAACTCGTTTTGTTTGGTGAGTTCCTGGGTCGCTCCGAGTAACTGCGTCGCCGCTGAACCGGTTTCACTGGCGGACTTCTGAATACCGTCAATATTGCTTGCGACTTCCTGTGTTCCGGTTGCTGCCTGCTGCACGTTGTCGGCAATTTCCCGCGTCGCACTGATTTGTTGCTCGACCGACATTGCGACCGCCTTCGCGATCTCACTTATCTTGCCAATCGTGCCGCCGATCTCGCCGATCGCCTTCACGGCTTCCGTCGTGGATGCCTGAATCTCGGCAACCTGTTGCGATATCTCCTCAGTCGCCTTCGCAGTCTGTGTCGCCAGATTTTTGACCTCTGACGCGACAACCGCGAAACCCTTGCCTGCTTCGCCCGCCCGCGCGGCCTCGATGGTGGCATTAAGGGCCAGCAGATTGGTCTGGGAGGCGATGTTATTGATCAGATTGACGACATCGCCGATTTTTTGTGCGGATTCGGCGAGCCCGATCACCTGGGCATTGGTTTTTTCCGCTTCAACGACGGCTTCATTTGCAATTCGGTTGCTTTCCCCTACCTGCCGACCGACTTCCTGCACAGATGCGGAAAGCTCTTCCGTCGCGGAGGCGACCGTCTGAACGTTTGCTGTTGCTTCCTCCGACGCGGCAGCGACCGCTGTCGATTGCTGGCTGGTTTCTTCGGCGGTCGAGGCCAGCGAATCGGCGGAGGACTGCATCTCCGTTGCGGCAGATGAAACCATTGCCATCACGCCCTTTACATCGGACTCGAGTTTGTCCGCTAAGGCAAGCTGCGCCGTGAGGACGCTCCATGTCACCATCGGGCCGAGATAGGTGCCGTGGTCGTCCATGATGGCGGACACCCGGAGATCCAGCGTCTCGTTGCCGAGCTTGATCCTGGCGTTGTGGGGAAGGTTTTTCGGGTCTGCAAGAAGGCCGCGC
>JBLHKG010000015.1:0-11415 GCA_047619835.1 Alphaproteobacteria bacterium | reverse complement strand
GCTGCCCCGACCGAGAGGAACCACGTAATATGCCAGGAAATAGGGCATGTGTTTGGTCTTGGTCACACCAGCGAGGATGGTTCCTACGACCATACCTGCATGGATTATTCCCGTCCGCCGGCAAATCTCGATAGCCAGTGGCCCAATCTCCATGATTTTGATCAGTTGGCGGCCATTTATGCCCACGCCGATACCTACAACAGCTACGACGTTAGCACGAGCGGTGGCGGGGGAAGTACCAAGCCTTGCCGGGGTAAAAATTGCCCTGCTTTTGACGCGCCGGAAATCCCGCCAATGGGTGTCCGGGTGCACAAGGGCGATCACCATGAAATCTGGGCCGCTCGTGGTCCCGGTGACTCTCTCTGGATTCATCATGTGACGGTGGTTCCGGAAGGCTATCGATGAGTTCCTGAATAACCCGCAATCCACGCGGTTCCCGTCGGCCAGAACGATGGTGGCGGCAATGGGGTGTTCATCAGTATAATTGGCTGCCATGTCTAGTTGACCGGCGTTAATTTTGCACCGTAACTTGCCATACAGCCGGGTATGAAATCGGAGACTCGCAGCGATGCGGGCCTCCTTTTTCGTTGTGCGGCATAGCGAAGCGGGACTTCCGCAAGAAAGATGCCGGAACCGGCCACCCAGCAGATAGAATGCGCGACGGAACGAGGCCAACTTGATATAATTCGTCGGGTGATCGTCTGTTCAGTCGATTGCTACAATGCTGCCTGTCCAGTGAAGGGCAACATTATGCTCGAAGAAGAGAGGCCGGTTGTTTTGCGATGATGCCGCCGAGCGATTTATTGGTTGTCCTGTCGGCCCCGTTTTTCGGGAGTTTTCTGACGACGCTGGCGCATCGCCTGCCGCAGGGAATGCCGATCGCAATCGCGCGCTCGGCCTGTCCCGCCTGTGGCGCGACGCTGGGGCCGCTGTCGCTGGTGCCGGTGGTGAGCTGGATCGTCCAGCAGGGAAAATGCCGCCACTGCCGGGGGACGATCAACCCGGCCTATCCGCTGGTCGAGATCACCGCCCTGGCGGTCGCACTGTGGGCGATGACGATTGTCTCGGGTTGGCTGCTGGTGGCAAGCTGCCTGCTTGGCTGGCTGCTGCTGGCGCTGGCGCTGATCGACGCGCGGACATATCTCCTGCTGGACGTTCTGACCCTGCCGTTGCTCGCCGGGGGGCTGGTGGTGACGGCGGCGATCGATCAGGGCCAGCTGCCCGATCGCCTGCTCGCCACGATCATCGGGTTTTCCGCGCTCGCCTCCGTTGCCCTGGTCTATCGGCGGATGCGCGGCCGCGACGGGCTCGGGCTCGGCGACGCGAAACTGCTGGCGGCTGGCGGCGCCTGGGTCGGACTCGCCGGTCTTCCCGGCATCGTCCTGATTGCATGTTTCGCGGGCCTCACCTGGACGCTGGTTCAGGGCGCCATCAAGCGGAACCTGTCATCCGATATGCGGATCGCGTTTGGACCGTTCCTGGCCCTCGGCATCTGGATTGTCTGGTTGTACGGGCCGCTTGAAATCGAAGGATTGCTGTGGTGACTTCTGAAGTACAAACCGCCATGCAGCAAGCGGTCCGCGCCCCCGGCGAGGGTCTGATGGCGGAAATCACCGAGCGCGAGGCGGCGTTCGGCAAGGCCTTGCTCGATCTCGGAAAAATTTTGCCAACTGATCTGACGCGGGTGCAGCGGGCACAGTCCGAAACCGGTCGCTGTCTGACCGACGTCCTGATCGGGCTTGGGCTCGTCACCGAACGCGATATTGCCGCCGCGTTCGCCGGGCAGCTTGATCTGCCAATCACTCAGCGCAGCGACTATCCCACCGCGCCCCTGTATGCCGAAGAATTGCCGAAGGCGTTCCTTGCAGCAAGACGCCTGCTGCCGACCATGCAGAAAGAGGGACGAGTCGTCCTCGCGATGGTCAATCCGATGGATGATTTTGCCGCCCGCGCGGTTGCCATGAAACTCGGTCTGGAGGTGGATCGATCCGTCGCGTTGCCGTCCGAACTGGAAGAAGCGCTGGAGGCGCTGTATGGCGGCGATGGCCGGTCGACCATCGAGGAGATTGTCGATTCTCTCGAAAGCGAGACCGACGGCGGCGGCGACGATGCTGAACGGCTGCGCGATCTTGCCAGCGAAGCGCCGGTAATCCGACTGGTCAGCATGCTGATCGGCGACTCGGTGGAGCGCGGCGCATCGGATATTCACATCGAGCCCTTCGAAAACCGGTTGCGCGTGCGCTATCGGATAGACGGCATCATGCATGAGGTCGTCTCGCACCCCAGCCGGCTCCGCTTCGCTATAATTTCGCGCATCAAGATCATGGCCAAGCTCAATATTGCCGAGCGCAGGTTGCCGCAGGATGGGCGGATACGCCTGTCGGTGCGCGGCAATGAGGTCGATCTACGAATTTCGACCGTTCCGACGGATTACGGCGAGACGGTCGTGCTGCGGGTGCTCGATCGCTCCAAGGTCGTGCTCGATTTCGATCGCCTTGGGATAGAGCCCGATAACAGGGATGCCTTTCGGGCTCTGCTGAAACGTCACAATGGTATCGTTCTGGTGACCGGTCCCACGGGCAGCGGCAAGACGACGACGCTCTACACGGCGCTTACCGAACTCAACTCGCCCGACCGTAAAATCCTCACTGTCGAGGATCCCATCGAATACCGTCTCGAAGGCATAAACCAGATAGCCGTCAAGCCGCAGATTGGTCTCGGCTTCGCCGATATTCTGCGCTCCCTGCTGCGGCAGGATCCCGATATTATTATGGTAGGGGAGATTCGCGATCTGGAGACTGCGCAGATCTCGGTTCAGGCGGCGCTCACCGGTCATCTGGTGCTTTCGACAGTGCATACCAATTCCGCCGCGGGTACGGTGACACGATTATTGGAAATGGGTGTTGAGTCCTATCTCCTGAATTCGACCCTTGCCGGGGTCGTCGCGCAACGGCTTGTGCGTCGCCTTTGTCCTGCGTGCCGCGTGCCGCACAGGCTGTCGGATGAAATGATCGATCAGCTGGACATTCGCGAGCTTGCCGCTAAAGACGGGCAGCTTTACGACGCTGTCGGGTGCGTCCGGTGTGGCGGGAAAGGGTTTGCCGGGAGGCTTTGTGTCAGTGAGGTCCTGACCATCAACGACGATATAAGGTCGCTCGTTCTGAAGAATGCCGGCGAAACCGACATTGCCCGATGCGCCATGGAACATGGAATGCGGACAATGTACCGTGATGGCATGGGCAAGGCCTTGCGCGGCGAGACGACAATCGAGGAAGTCCTGCGTGTGACGCGTGACGAAGCATGAGCACTTTCCATTACAAGGCGGTTCGCCAGACCGGCGAAATTGTTGAAGGCGATCTTGAGGCTGTCGATCGCGAACGGGCTCTCGCCGGTCTTGCCGAAATGGGGTGTGTGCCGATCAAGGTTGACCTGGGGAGTGGCGCCTCGGTCTCGAATCTCCTGTCCATGGACGTTTTCGGCGGCGGATCAGGTCGCATCGCACAGCGCGACATCATGATTGTCACACGCGAGATCGCGACCCTTCTGGATGCCGGTGTGGAACTTGAACGCGCGTTGGGTATTATCGTTGATCTGGCGGAACGTCCCGCCCTCCGGGATCTGTTCCGTGATATCCTTGAGGAGGTGCGCGGCGGCTCGGCCCTCTCCGATGCCCTTGAAAAACGCGCCGACAAGTTTCCGCGTTCCTATGTCGGAATGGTCCGGGCTGGCGAATCCGGAGGGACGCTGGCAGTTGTGATGGATCGCATTGCGGTTTTCCTGGAAAGTTCCCATGCGGCGCGGGAAAACCTTCGGTCGGCGCTGATTTACCCGATCCTGTTGCTGGTTATGGCCGTCATTGCGGTAGGCGTCATGGTATCCGTTGTCATTCCCCAGTTTGAGCCATTGTTCGCGGGAGCAGGGAAGGAGCTGCCGCTGCTGACCCGGCTGATGCTGTCGGCCAGCGATGGCGTTGAAAGATATGGGCTGATTGTTCTCGGGCTGGGTGCGGTCGGCGTGGTCTGGTTTCGCCAACGCCTGCGTAAACCGGCTACCCGGCTTTTGTGGCATCGCCGGATGTTGTCGGCGCCACTGATGGGGGGGCTGCTGCTCAAATCGGATATTGGCAGTTTTGCGCGGACGCTCGGGGCCCTGCTGCGGAATGGGGTCTCCACGCTTGCGGCTTTTGCGATCGTTCGAGAAACCGTTTCCAATGCATACCTCGCCGAAGAATTTGGCCAGGCCGCGGAACGGATCCAGTCGGGGACAACAATTTCCGATGCGCTGGTTTCCATCCCGCACTTTCCCGCGCTCGCTGCACATCTCGTACGGGTGGGTGAGGAAACCGGCAGGCTTGAGGACATGCTGGACCGAATGGCGCAAATTTACGAGGACGATACGCGCCGGGCGGTTCAACGGATGTTAGCCATTTTGCTGCCGGGACTGACAGCGTTGATGGGCCTGTTTATAGCAGCGATTATTGCCTCTATTTTTCTCGCGATCGTCAGCGTCAACCAGCTTGCATTCTGAAATTTCAATTACAGGGATTTACATGCTCACGAAGTTACGATTCATTCGGCTATACATTCCAACCCCGCGACAGGCGGGCTTTACGCTGCTCGAATTGCTTATCGTTCTCGCGATTCTGGCCCTTCTCGCCGGGCTGGTCGGGCCGAAGCTTCTCGATCAGCTGTCGAGCGCTCGTTCGGGCACCGCTGCGATACAGATCAAGAATGTTGAGGCGGCGCTTGATCTCTTTCGGCTGGATGTGGGCCGCTATCCAAGCAACGGAGAGGGGTTGAAGGCGCTCATTGAAAAGCCTGCTGACGCCACCCGCTGGCGCGGTCCTTATCTCAAATCCAGTGAAGGGCTGCTCGATCCGTGGGGCATCGCCTATCGATACAGCGTTGAGGCGACGGGAGGTGGCTTTGCGATTGTTTCCTACGGCGCCGACAAAGCCGAAGGGGGCGAGGGCGAGAACAAGGATATCAGGAACTGAACGGGTGCCGCGCGATAACGGTTTTACGCTGCTGGAATTGTTGGTCGTTCTTGCGATCATGTCACTGGTTGTGGCTATCACGCTTCCCAATTTGCGTTTGCCTGGATTTGCGTCCGATACCGCCCGTGCCGCGCGCCAGATAGCATCCGGTCTTGCCGATGCGCGGCAGCAGGCGATCCACACTAATCTTGAAAACGCCTTTGTCGTCGATCTTGCGCAACACAGCTATCAGATCGCATCGAAACCACCTGTCAGCCTGAAGGGTATTGAAAGCCTCACCCTGTTGACTGCGGAGCGCGGTGTGATCGATGGATCCCGCGGCATGATCCGTTTCTATCCTGACGGTAGTTCCGATGGTGGTGAGTTATCGGTTAAGGGTGGCGACGGCGCGCGGATAACAATTCGTGTAAACTGGTTAACCGGAAGAATTTCCCATGACGGATAGCGTTCGGTCGTTCCGGTCACGATCTGCGGGATTTACGCTCCTCGAAATCATCATCGCGTTCGTAATTCTGGCGCTTGTGCTGGGCAGTGTCTTCAGCACATTTTCGACAGGGCTGCGCAACGCAAATTTGGCGGGCGAGTATGCCCGGGCCGTCGTCCATGCGGAGGGCAAACTCGCGATCCTTGGTGTTGCCGAACCGCTGGAAATTTCTGTCACAAACGGCCGTTTCGATAGTTTCTACGGTTGGCGGCAGTCGGTCAGACCCGTCCTTCAGCCAGATAATTCAACAACGCCAGAGGATTCAACAACGCCAGAGGATTCAACAACGCCAGATAATTCAACAACGCCAGATAATTCAACAACGCCAGATAATTCAACAACGATTGGGACTGCTCGACAGCTTTACGAGATTACGTTGACCGTGTTCTGGGGAAGCGGGCTCAGAGCACGTGAGTTGACGCTCCGAACGTTCCGAATAAAAGACGGATCGAGGTCATGATTTTTGGAAAATCAGTATTTTCCCAAAGATCCTGTAGCTCGCCATGTGACCAAAACGGCTTTACGCTTCTTGAACTGCTGATCGCAATGAGTCTGCTAGGGCTCATTTTTACGGCGCTCGCCGGTGGACTCCGCTTTGGCACAGAAGCCTGGCGGATAAGTACAGAACGTCTTTCAGCCAGCCAGGATCTTCAGCTTGTCTATCAAACGTTGCGCCGCCAGCTCGCGGCGGCTTTGAACGCACCTGGGAGCGTTATCGGTACGCAACAGCCTGGTTCGTTCGAAGGGAGACTTGATCGTGTCAGCTTTGTTGGAGCGGCGCCGGCGCGATCAATCGGCCCAGGGCTTTTCCGGCTTACATTTGCCCTGAAGCCCGATGGTCTGCATCAGGCTTTGGTGCTGATCTGGCGCCCCATTGGGCTTAATTCCGCTGAAAGTGGCTCCGGAGACACGGAGCCGCTGCTCCGGGGGGTGCGCGCGATACGTTTCCGCTATTTCGGCGACCGGGACAATGATGCCGAACAACGCTGGGTCAATGAATGGAAAAATCCCAATGCATTGCCACGCCTGGTCAGCATTGAGATTGAGTTCGCCGACCGCCAGCGTTTGCGGTGGCCCGTTTTCATTCTGCCCGTTGGGGCGAGAACCCGTTCGCGCTGATTTTTGCGTACAGATCGTAATTTATCGCATAATACTACGCAGTTATGTTCGGTATTTAATGAGGCGGCTAAGGTTCTGCCTTGGCCTAGCTGATTGAAGGTTGATTTGGGCATGGGTGTCGGCGCGACAGATTTGCGTGAGGGCTTTGGCGAATTCAGGGGCTGGTGGCTCGGAGAGCTCTCAGCGCTTATGCCGAAATCCCTTCTGCGTGCCTTGCAACCAGCGAACAGAACAATCGCTGTCACGCTTGATGATGACCACATTACACTCACGAAAAACGATGGGGCCTCATCGGAAGTTATTGGGTGCTACGACACTACGAACCCTGATCTGGACAAGATCGTCGCGGCTCATCCGTCGAGCCGCTGGCAATGGGGTCTGTATCTTGGCGATGATATTGTCCTTCGAGACCTGCTTCGCCTTCCTGGTGCAGCAATTGAAAACTACCGCGAGGCGGTGGAATTCCAGATTGAACTGCAGACACCGTTTAGACGTCATGAAGTGTTCTTCGATTGTCGTCCTCTAGCGCCGGTCGCTTCGGCAAATCTGGTTGGAGTTGAATTTATCGTTGCGCGCCGCGACTTGGTTGAAGCTGCTCTGCAACGCTTATCCGCAATGGGACTTTCGATTGATTTTGTAACCGCTACATATGATCGAGTATTGGGGCAGGCACCTTTTAATTTAGTAGCAGCGCGATCTTTATCGAGGCGTCGGCAACCGGCTCGGCTCAATCTCGTCCTGGTATCTCTGGCCTTGTTGTTGGCGGGATTGCTCGTATATCTGCCGATGGATCGCGACCGGCAAACGGCAGCGACGCTGTCCTTCCGTGTTGACCAGTTGAGGACCGAATCGCGCGTCGCCATGCGTCTCCGCGAGAAAATTAATACCGCAAAGCGGGAGATGCTTTCCGTCATCAATCGAAAACGGGAAACTCCCTTTTTTACGAGTGTTCTCAATGATTTGACGCGACTGATGCCTGATGGGACATGGGTCTCTCGATTGGACTTCAAGGACGGCGTAACCCGGATTGTCGTTCACGCGCCGGAATCTGGAACAATCGTTCGTTTGATTGAAGGGTCCGAGGCGTTTTCGGATGCGAAGATGGTTACCGCTGTCCGTCGGAAGGCAAATTCCAAGCGGGAACAGTTCACGCTCAGTTTTTCTGGCCGCGGTGGGGAAAAACAGTGATGTTTTCGGATAATCCGATTTTGTCCCGAATGTTTGCAATCACGCTGTTGATTGCCGTCATTGCTGGAATTTGGCTCGGCCTGGCGGCGCCCATCATCGATCAGCGCAGCACTCAGCAAGCTGAAATCAAGCGGGCTATTCGTTTGATAAACGGGTTTGAGGCTCGTCATGAGGATATCGGTGCGCTAAAGCGGCAGCTGGCAGCATTGCACGATGATCCGGCGCTCGTCGGAACCTATTTTACGGCGCGTAATCCTACCTTGGCGGCGGCCAAATTGCAGAGCCGGATCAAGACCCTGACGCTGGCAGCTGGCGGCAGGTTGACGAGCACGCAGGTCGTGACCGCCGCTGCAGGCGAAAAAGGGCCAAAGCGGATCACGATTAAGGCCACGATGGTGGGTTCTGTTGAAGCAATCCAGAGCGTTTTCCATACATTGGAGTCGGTCAAGCCATTTGTATTTCTTAATGACATTTCGATCACTACATCTTCAAAACGGAGGAGAACGAGGCGTAGACAGACCAAACCTAAAGCAGAGGGTCTTCTCACTGTCCGTTTTCGTGCTTACGGGTTCCTCTGGCATGGCGGAAAAACATGAGCCCGAGATCCTCCCTGACCTCGTTCGCGCTCGTTCTTCTGAACCTCGCTTTAGGTTGGCAAATCAACGAAGAAATGAATCGCCCGCCGGCCGGGGTGGCGAGTACTGGTTCGACCGTTTCGATGAGTGCCATTGAAAAACCCAAGGAAATTGGGCCAAAAAAATTGGCCATCACACTGCCGCCCATCGATAGCTTCAAAGAAATTACCTCGCGCCCATTGTTCAATGTTTCGAGGCGGCCAATTGCGATCGATAGTTCCGCGCCGGTCGAAGAAACGACCGAATTAAACGTCATGCTATCTGGTATTGTCATTGGTGAGGTCGAACAAATCGCCCATCTGCGCTCCGTAGATGACAATCAGGTTCAAGCGCTGAGAGTCGGTGATCGGATTGGAAGCTGGCAAGTAGAGGTGATCAAACCTGACCAAGTCGTTTTGCGGTCTGGTAACCAGGTCAAAAATCTCTTTATGCAGAAACCCGGCGCCGACGGAACGGCGATGAATCGTTCCACACGAGGTGCTAAAACAACCGCTGCTTCCAAAGCCCGGCGTACGCTGAACCGGGCGAAACTTCGTGCCCGCAAAAGGTCCGGGCGTTCCCGTCCTGTACCGGGTAAATAAACGGTAGTTGATTTTCCGTGATCATCGCCGCGAAAAAAGGATATCTGTTTTGTTCAATTTGAAACACGTCGAGAAACGAAGATCTGGGTTGCCGAGAGCAATGAGTCTGATCAGCGTATTTGTTGTTTCCGCATTATTGATTGGTTCATGTGATGGATCGCTGCGCAAGAGCGGTTGGATGCTCGGCGGCAAAGACCGGACGCTCGTGAAAATCCCGGAGGCTAAAAGGAACGGTCCGCCTCTTCAAAAAGCAGGAGATATTCCAAGCGGAATTGAGAAACGGCAAGAGCCAATCGTACCGTCTGGGCCTGTCGCCAAGATGTTACCGGACATGGCATCGGCGGCCACCACTGTGGCAGGAAAGGCGAAGCAGCAGAAGGCGATCATCGGTACAGGAAAGTTCACGTCGAACAAGCAGTTACCTGTTCGACGGGCGCCCCCTGGGCGTGGCGACAGCATCACTCTCAATTTCGTGGATGCGGATATTCGTGATGTAGTTAAAACGGTTCTCGGCAGTACGCTGGGATTTAATGTCGCTATTGGCCCCAACGTAAAGGGGAAGATCACCCTTCAAACCAGCAAGCCAATCCCGAAAAGCGCCGTGTTATCGACGTTGGAAAGCGTTCTTAGCCTCGGTGGCGTCTCGATTGTGCAATCCGGCAGTATTTATCGTGTTCTGCAATCGTCCGCTGCCGTTCGAAATACCGCCAGACATCCGGTCGCGGGGCTCGCTGGGAGCTCAGGAGAGGCCTACGGCGTCGAAATTCTGCCGCTGGAATTTGCCTCTGCGGCGGAGATGGCGAAAATCATTGAGCCACTCGTGCCATCTGGTGCGGTGGTCAGAACGGACTCGTTCCGGAATTTGTTAATTGTAGGCGGCACCCGCCATGAGCGGCAAACGATCTCCGAAATTGTCACTATTTTTGACGTTGACTGGCTCTCGGGCATGTCCTTTGCGCTTGTGCAGCTTGAATACGCCCAGCCCAAACAGGCGATCACGGATCTGGAACGGGTGTTCGGAACCGGCAACGGCGAACCGCTCGACGGGCTCGTTAAGTTCTTCCCGGTTGAGCGCCGCCAGTCGATTCTGGTTGTCAGTTCAAAATCTGATTTCATTGAACGGGCACGTGGCTGGATCAAACGGCTCGATGTCGGCGGCGAGGATGAGAAGAGACTCTATGTTTACTCGGTCGAAAATTCCCGTGCGACAGATTTAGCCGCAATATTGAGCCAGGTATTTTCCGATGCTCCGGTTTCCCTGCCTTCGCGCAGTGTCGTGCCCGGGCAACGTCAGGCACAGCTTGCCAGCTCGACCCCATCCGCCTCAACTCCCAGCTCGACCGGCACGACGCCGACTGTAACGGCAAAGGCATTTGGTCCTCCGATCAACGCTGCGCAAGCCACGCCGGGCTCTGCCATTTCCGGTCCGCGTGCGGGCGGTGGTATAGCGGCGGCGCCAACATCAAGCTCATCCGTCGTTGCCAACATCGGGGGGCGTTTGCCGGAACAAATAAATGCACGAATAATTGCCGATGACATCAATAACTCGCTTGTCATAATGGCTAAACCTGGCGTGTGGCGGATGATTGAGGTCGCACTGAAAAAGCTCGACATCGTACCGCTTCAAGTGATGATCTCAGCGACGATAGCGGAAGTTACGCTGAACGATGATTTGCGGTACGGAGTCCAGTCGTTCTTTACGAAAGGCAGAAGCACCGCCACGCTTAGCTCGATTGCAACCGGCGCTGTAACTTCAGCTTTCCCTGGATTTTCGTATGTTTATAATCGGGGCGATATTAGAGGCATACTTGATGCGCTCGATTCGATTACCGACATTCGCGTTATTTCTTCGCCCCAGGTGCTCGTGCTCGATAATAAAACGGCCGAGTTGCGGGTCGGCGATCAGGTGCCTATCGCAACGCAATCCTCGGTCAGCAATGTCGATCCCAATGCACCGACCGTCAACACCGTTCAATTACTTGACACCGGAGTCGTGCTCCGTGTAACGCCGCGGCTCAACGCCAGTGGCGTGATCAATCTCGAAATAGATCAGCAGGTAAACACCGCCAAAGTGACGACGAGCTCCGGCATTGATTCGCCGACGATCGCGCAGCGCAGATTGACCAGCACGGTGGTCGTTAATAGCGGAGAAACCGTCGCACTTGGCGGCTTGATCAATGATGAACAGAACGACAGCGTTTCCGGTATTCCACTATTGGCTTCTATTCCATTTCTCGGAAAGCTTTTTAGCTCGACGACAGAAACCAGTCGTCGTACCGAATTGCTGATACTGATTACGCCGCGGGTAATTAGTAATAGGGAAGAAGCGCGCGCGGTAACAAATGACTTGCGCAAATCCCTGCACAATGCTGCTGCGCTGCGGCCAACGAGTGGGAACTAATAGCGGCCATG
>JBLHKG010000014.1:0-11435 GCA_047619835.1 Alphaproteobacteria bacterium | reverse complement strand
CGGTCCGACCAGCAACACACCCTTCGGAATTTTGCCGCCAAGACGCTGGAATTTTTGCGGATCACGCAGAAACTCGACGACTTCCTCAAGCTCGGTTTTCGCTTCGTCGATGCCCGCGACGTCATCGAAGGTGACCCTGCCCGCATTTTCGGTCAGCAAACGCGCCTTCGATTTGCCAAAACCCATCGCCTTGCCGCCACCCGATTGCATCTGGCGCATGAAAAAGATCCACACGCCGATCAGCAGCAACATCGGGAACCAGGAAATCAATATCTGCAGCAATGATGGCGAACCATCATCCCGCGGCACCGCCTTGATCACCACACCGCGCTTGGTAAGACGTTCAACAAGATTGGGATCATTAGGTGCATAGCTGGAAAAACCGCGACCGTCGGTATAAAAGCCGGAAATCTGGTTTCCCTTGATCGTGACCTCACGGACCTGACCATTGGCGACCTCAGCCACGAAGTCAGAGAACGGAATACCAACCTGGCCGGTGCGTCCGCTTGGCTGCTGGAACAGATTGAACAGCGCCAACAGCAACAGGCCAATAATGACCCACAACGCCAGATTCTTACCTAAATTATTCACTTAAACGATCCTCAGTTCCGCGCAGTTCAGACCGAGAACGCGCCGTTTTCCATCGCGACTCCGTCCCGCTTGATATACATAGTGCCCCATGCCGGTTAAACAACCGAAAAGACGGCAAAAGTGACCGGCCTCGCCGGTAAAAACTCCATGTGAGCTACCACGCTAGCAGTATTTCGCGCAGCCCGTCCATAGTTCAGATGCGGGACAGCGACGAGGCCACGCCGGTCGTAGAGGGCGGGAAGCGATAGACGCACCGCGCTCGGCAAGGCAGACGCTCGCACCCGGGCCGCATCGCGACCGGCTCCGACCAATAATTGCGGATCGAACGGTGCCAGCGTGAACCGGCGCGGCTGCCGCCCTTCTACCCGCCGCAGGAGACGAACGCGAAAGCGCTGATCCCACAAAATATCCTCTCCGTCGTGGATTGAAACCGGCAAAATTCGTCCCGCTTCCCGGGCAATCACCAGTTGCTCCCGGCCCATCCGGACAGTGCAGCCGGCAAGTGTCCGTGTTCCCACAAAGGTCGGGTCAGCAAGGACAGAATAGAGCCGCCCAAGGCGCTCCTGGCGCACCGGGTAGGTCCTGCCACCAACACAGCAGAGCAGTGAATTGAGCCCGCGCAGAGCCACTGCCGAGCGCGTATCGGAAAAAAAGCCCCGCGCCAGCGTGGCGTATCCTTCGACGTGAAGCGCGCCACAGTTAGCCAGGGCGTCGGCCACATCCCCGTCGAGCGCCTGCCGCGCGATGGCAAACTGCCGAGCCTGCCGGTTTATCGCCTGAGGCCCGAGCCCAATCTCCGTCAGAGTCGGTGCCAACGCCCGCAACCTGACACGGGCGTAGGCCGGGTCCTGGTTGGAGGGGTCCTCAACCCAGTCAATTCCCCGCGCGTGGAGCGTCGCCCGCAACCGGGCGCGCGGCGTGCCGAGAAAGGGTCGCAGCAGTCGGAGCGATTGGGTTTCGCGGATCGCAGCCATGCCGGCAAGCCCGTCAGGTCCGCTACCCCGCGCAAAACGATGCAGGACGGTCTCCGCCTGATCTTCAAGATGGTGAGCAACGGCAAGATGCAGGACCGCATGACGCCAGCACCAACGTTCCATCAAACCATAGCGGGCCTCACGCGCCGCCTGCTGAATGCCGGTTGTCGGCTTTTCTCCGGCCCAACGAAGAATGTGGGCCCCGATTCCGAGCCCCTTGAGGCGCCGGCGCACGGACGCCGCCTCCGACACCGATTCCGCGCGCAAACCGTGATCGACGATCAGGGCGGTCGCCTGCCCCTTGCGCCGACGCGCCCAATCCGCGGCAAGAACGGCGAGCGCCATGCTGTCGGCCCCTCCCGAACAGGCAATCGCGATCTCGGGGCACGGCTCGAAAGGCCCCACCCGATCCATCAGGGCGGCGAATTCTACCGCTGTAAGAGGGTTTTCCGAAAAGGCGGTTGTCGCGTCTAACGCCTGCACTTTGACGTCTTGAGTTCGGCTGTCAGCCTGCGTTTAACAGCGCCTTCCGCGTCCGGGAAATTGCGCTTCAGGTGGGCAAAGGTGGTGCATGCCTCACGCGTTTTGCCAAGACGGGCAAGCGACATGCCAAGATTAAGGAGCGTCGCCGGGGCCTTCTTGCTCTCGGAATATTTCTGGAACCCTTCGGCGAATGTCGCTACCGAGCGTTTGAAATCTTTGCGCACAAAGAATGTCCGGCCCAGCCAGTAATAGGCGTTAGGCGTCAGCTTGTGTTTGGGATGCTTGGCAATAAATTCGCTGAGAACTTTCTCGGCCTGTGCATAGTCGCGCTGTTTTATGATCAGACCGTGCGCCCGGTCATAGTGCTGTTCAGGGGTCTCCGCCAAGGCCACCGGGTTTGGCGCCACGTTACCCGGCTGCCGGACAGTACCAAGCACCTTTGCTCCCTTGTCGGCATTCGCAATCGGTGCGGTCGCAATCTGTGCAGTCGGCGGTCGGCCTGAAACGACGGGAAATGGAATTTTTGTTGCTGAATCCGGCGTGCCGCCGCCCGCATTGGCGAC
The DNA here is from genome assembly GCA_047619835.1 of Alphaproteobacteria bacterium. Taxonomy (GTDB): domain Bacteria; phylum Pseudomonadota; class Alphaproteobacteria; order MPNO01; family UBA2964; genus JAYOEY01. The sequence goes on along the minus strand of JBLHKG010000014.1, from coordinate 8,824 downwards.
CGGCCCACTGCCACTCTCAAGCGTCTTTAGACGGTATTCAGTATCCGTCGACATCTTGTCGAGACGTTTCTGGACCTGGCCAAGGCGATGGGTCAGTTCCTCATTGGCCCCCGTCAGGCGTCGGATCTCGTTTTCGAACTGAGACAGCCGAAGCGACTGGCGGGCCAAGAGGTTAGATACAGGGGCAGCGGATAACGTACTTGGCGCCAGGGCCGGTGGCGCCTTTCCCTGATAAACATAGCGCTGAAGTGTCGTAATTTCGTTCTGCAGCCGATTGATCCGGTTAAGCATCTCCTGCGACGACGAATTCTGGGCGACTGCCGACATCCCGGTCGACATAATTGCCGCAGTTACAATGCCCGCCCACAGCAAGGGGATGCTACGGCGTGCGACCGGGTGTCCTGAAATCATAACACTGTCTCCCACCGCTGCGGCAATTGCCGCAGCGTACCGAAACATCCTGCTGCGGCAATTGCCGCAGCGTACCGAAACATCCTGCCGCGGCAATCGCCGCGTAATACCGGTACGGTTATCTTACAACCATTACGCTACGCCGATTCTTGGACCAGGCATTTTCGGTCGAACTCGGATCAACGGGACGTTCCTTACCGTAGCTGACCGTCTTTACGCGGTTGGGGTTGACCCCGAGCGTAACCAGATAATCGCGCATTTCGGTCGCACGTCTCTCGGCCAGCGCAAGATTGTATTCGCGCGTACCACGTTCATCGGCGTGGCCTTCCAATGTGATCCTTACACCCTGGTTCTGGCGTAGCCATTTTGTCTGCTTTTCAAGCGTCGTCCGGGCTTCTGCAGTGAGCGCATAGCTGTCGAGCGCGAAAAATACCCGGTCACCGACATTGGTCACGAGGTCTTCCTGGGTACCGGCAGAGGGTCCAGACGGCAATGGACGTGAAGCGACATTGGGGGACGCCCCAGACGATGCCCCCCCTCCCGCTGCGCTTCCGGCGCCAGCGCCGGAAGCGCTACCGCTATCTTCAGAAGTGGTTTCACAGGCGGCAAGTGCCAGACCAGCCAGAACCGTTACGAGGATCTTGCAGCGCATATCAGTCTTCCTTTTCTACCCTGACGAATTAAAAATACTATGGCGACTAAATGATTCGATAAAGACATCTACCCTTGGCCGCCAGCAATTATCGCGAAAGCACGGCAATTCTCGCAAAAATTTGAACGTATCTTCCGCGATTACAGCGTATTTTCCAACCATCATCGTTTTCGGGGTGACCACGCCGGGTCTGAGGCCGCTGTCGGAGTCGCAATTTCACGCTCGTTGTACCCGGTAAGATCGATTGAAAAAAGCTTGGGTTTGCCCCCTCCCCTGCCGGCACGTCCCTGGCGGAAGAACATCAGCACCCGCCCATTGGGCGACCAGGTCGGTCCCTCGACAAGAAACCCCTTGGACAGCAGCCGTTCGCCCGCGCCGTCGGGCCGCATCACCCCGATTGAGAACTGTCCACCATGCATCTTTGTGAAGGCGATAAGATCGCCGCGCGGCGACCAGACCGGCGTCGCGTAACGCCCTTGGCCGAAGGAAATACGCTTGGGCGCGCCGCCGTCGGCTGGCGTAACGTAGAGCTGCTGCGCACCGCCCCGGTCGGAGTTGAAGACGACTTGTCTTCCGTCCGGCGAAAACGACGGCGACGTATCGATTGACGGATGACTGGTCAATCGCCGCACCTTCCTTGTGCGAAGGTCCATGGTGTAAATGTCGGAATTTCCGCCCTGCGCCATCGACATGATGACCTCATTTCCATCGGGCGAAAATCTCGGCGCAAAAGTCATACTGGGGAAATCGCCAAGCATTTCCCGCTGCCCGGTATCGATATTGTAAATATACACCCGGGCGCCTCCTCCCGAATAAGCGAGATAGGTGATCTCCTGGGCGGTCGGCGAGAAACGCGGGGTCAGCACGAGGTCCGCGCCATCGGTGAGATAGCGATGGCCGGCGCCATCCTGATCCATGATGGCAAGCCGCTTGATCCGGCGCTTGGCGGGTCCGGTCTCCGCGACATAGACCACGCGTGTGTCGAAATAGCCGTCCTCGCCGGTGATCCGCTTGTAGATCGCATCGGCGATGATATGAGCGATCCGCCGCCAATTGCGGGGCTCGGTTTCAGACCGTAATCCGACGAGCTGTTGGCCCGCAAATACATCCCAAAGTCGAAACTCCACGCGGAGTTGGCCATTGGGCCGAATTTCGGCACTCCCGACCACCAGTGCCTGAGCATTGATTTGCCTCCAGGCGGGGAATTGAGGGCGCAGTCGAAGCGATGCACGTTTCTGGATAAAGGCGCGGCGGTCGATCAGGCGAAACAGACCCGAGCGCTCAAGATCGGCTGCTACGACGCCGGCAATATCGCGACCAAGCCCTTCTGATTGCGTATCGGCGCCAAACAGCGCAGGCACCGCAATCGGCAAAGGCTCGATCTTGCCACTGGTAATGTCGACACGAAGCTCGGCGCGCGCTGTCCCACTCTGCATCGCGAGGATGCCAAAGAGTATCAGGGCGACGGCCCGCCGGGCTCCAATCAGGATCATTTTTATCTTCAATGTCGGTCGTCTCATGGACCAAGGGCCTCGCTAGGATCAAAATTAAACGTAATACTCTTCCAGATTTCGTACTGCTGACGCGGAAGGTTCAGCGGCTGGCACTGCGGATTCTGCAATGCGCGCCGGGCGCTCTCGGCGACAGCGCGATAGAACGGATCGTTTCGCGCAGATTTGATCAGCTCGGGTTGACCAATAATCGAACCGTCGCGATTGAGCCGGATACGCATGCCAATCTTCATGTCTCGCACATCTTTCGCGCCGGCGGGGATATTCCAGCACGGAATGATCTGCAGGCGTACAAGCCGGGTCAGCTCGGCCTCCACCGCGCGTCGTTGAATGGCGCTTTGCACTGGATCGGGCGCCGATGGCGTCGCCTTCCTGCCCCGCGCGGCGGTCTGTTTCCTCGCCGCCGGTTTGGGCGGGGCAAGATTCTTGAGCAGGCTTTGAAACCCGTCGGTCGGGGGTTTTCGCTTTGGCCTGGGTTTGGGGACGGGCGCAAGACGCGCGGTCTGAACCTTGGGTGCAGGCTTCGGTTTCGGCGCTGCTACCGGCCTGGGTTTCGGCTTCGGGGCTGCTTTGGGCGGCAGCGGCGGCGGCACGACCTCGGGTGGCGCTTCGGCAAACGGCATCGGCGGCGGTTCGGGTATGGCCGGTGGCGGTTCGGGCGGCGACGGCGGGGGAGGAGGTGTATCTTCGACCCGTGGCGATTCCTTTGGCACCGGCTTTGACACTGGCATTGGCGGCGGCGGTTTGGCTTGTTCGGGCAACGCCGTTACCACTTCCACCACGACCGGCGCGGATGGTATGGGATCGGGCCGGAGCAGAGTCGGCAGGCCAAAATAGCCGATCGCGATAACCGCCACATGAAGCAGAGCCGAGATAAAAAGTGCGCGCCGCATCGATCACCGGGGCCCCCGCCGCTCACCGGACACTTTGCCGGGTTTCTGTTTTGGCAACTGGGTAATCAAGGCTACCCGGTTGAAACCAGCCTTGTTCATCGCCCCCATCACGGACATGACCTGCCCATAGGGAATTGTCTGGTCTCCCCGCAGAAAAATCCGGGCGCCCTTGCGGTTCTCGGTGATCGCATTGAGGCGCGGCACAAGCTGTTCGGGCGCGATTTCCAAATCCTGCAGATACAGCTTGCCGGACTGATCTATACTTACCACCAGCGGTTCATCCTGCCCGACAATGCGGCTCGACGCGGTCTCCGGCAGATCGACCGGGACACCGACGGTCAGCAAAGGCGCCGTCACCATGAACACGATGAGCAGCACGAGCATCACATCGACCATCGGCGTCACGTTGATCTGGCTGACCAGCGTGCGCCGATAGCGCCCACCGGGGAGCCTGCCCGGGCCGCCGCTGCCACCGCTGCTGCCATCCATAACCATGGTCAGCCGTTCTCCTCGAACTGGCGCGACAGGATCGCGCTGAATTCGTTGGAAAAGGATTCAAGACGAGCAGCATACCGGCCAAGATCGGTTGAGATCTTGTTATAGGCGACCACGGCCGGAATCGCGGCCACCAGCCCGAGCGCTGTTGCAAACAGCGCCTCGGCAATCCCCGGCGCAACGACCGCCAGCGAGGTGTCCTTCGATTGCGCGATTGCCTGGAAGGAATTCATAATCCCCCAGACGGTGCCGAACAGGCCAATGAACGGGGCGGTCGAGCCAACCGAGGCGAGAAAGGTCATATTCCGTTCGAGCCCGTCCATCTCGCGCCCGAGCGTTACATGCATGACACGTTCAATGCGCTGGGCGAGCCCCGCCTTTTGGGCGGTATCGGACAGGCCTTTCGCGGCAGAGCGGCGCCATTCGCGCATCGCGGCGGTAAAAACAGACGCCATCGGATTGGTGGGCCGATTGTCAATCCGGTCAAACAAATCCTCAAGCGAGCCGCCGGACCAGAACGCTTCCTCGAACTCTTCGGCCTGGCTCCGCAGCCGTCGCATGCGCAGCAATTTCTCGAAGATGATCGCCCAGCACCAGAACGATGCCAGCACGAGCATGATCATGACGGCCTTGACGACAATATCGGCCTGTAGAAAGAGTCCCCACACCGACAGATCGGTACCAATCGACCCAGCAATTGCGGCAGATGCCACCGCCGTTTCGTTCATCGTTCAGGCCCCTTCTTTCTCTTTCAACGTTATCGCACTGTCCGCCACGAACGGCTCAAGCGCCCGGCGCAGTATCGCCGGTAATTTGACCGGCTTGCCCTCCGGACCGACACAGGCCAGCCTGATACGCATTAGCACCAGATCTTCGCCGGCCCGCCGTACCACCTGATCCGCCCAAAGACCGGTTCCGGTCAGCTCCATGCTGCCGGTATGGACTTCGAGCGCATCGTCGAGATGCGCCGGCCGACGATAAAGTACGTCACAACGATGGACCACGAAAACCAGCCCATCTTCCTTCATCAACCCAGAATGTGGCACGCCGATGGCACGCATCATTTCTGTCCGCGCCCGTTCGGCATAGCGGAGATAGTTGGCGTAATAGACGACGCCCGCCGCATCGGTGTCCTCAAAATAGACCCGCACCGGAAATACATGTGTCGTAGAGTCAACGATTCCGCCGTCAGCCAGCATCGTCTTCCTCCGTTCCCAATAGATCGAGCTGCTCGATCGATTTCGCAATGGGAACAAGCCCGATATGACGGAAGCCCGCTTCCGTGACCATCCGGCCACGCGGCGTCCGCTGCACCAAACCCTGCTGGATGAGGAACGGCTCAATCACTTCCTCGATCGCATCGCGCTGTTCCGACAGCGCAGCCGACAGCGTGTCGACCCCGACCGGCCCACCCGAATAGTTTTCGGCGATGCAGCGGAGATAACGCCTATCCATTGAATCGAGCCCCAGCTTATCGACCTCCAGGCGGTTCAGCGATACGTCCGCCGCTTTTGCATCAACCGGCCCGCCCCCGCCCTGTTCCGCGAAATCCCGCACCCGGCGCAGCAACCGTCCCGATACCCGGGGCGTGCCGCGCGCGCGCCGGGCGATCTCCGCAGCGCCATCGTCGGCAAGCGCCATACCAAGGAGGTTAGCAGCCCGCCGGACGATGCTCTCGAGCTCCTCGGGCGTGTAAAAATCGAGCCGCAGCGGAATACCAAACCGCTCCCGGAGCGGCGTGGTCATGAGCCCCGACCTGGTAGTTGCCCCGATCAGCGTAAAAGGCGGCAAATCAATCCGGACCGAACGCGCCGCCGGTCCCTCGCCGATGACGAGATCCAGCTGAAAATCCTCGATCGCCGGATAGAGAATTTCCTCGACCACAGGCGAAAGCCGGTGAATTTCATCGATAAACAACACGTCGCGCGGCTCTAGATTGGTCAGGATTGCGGCGAGATCCCCCGGCCTCGCAATCACCGGTCCCGACGTTGCACGGAATCCGACGCCGAGCTCACGCGCAACGATTTGCGCCAACGTCGTCTTGCCGAGCCCCGGCGGGCCGTGAAACAACACATGGTCGAGCGGTTCCCCCCGCGCACGCGCCGCATTGATGAACACCCGTAAATTCTCACGCAGCTGCTTTTGCCCGACGAAATCATCCAGAATCTGCGGCCGGAGCGCGACATCGACCGTATCGCTGTCGGTGAATTCCGCTGCGATTACCCGGTCCCCCTCCCGTCCGTCATTCATGCGCTCAACTCTCGCAGACCGGCTTTGACAAGCGCCTCAACGCCCGGCTCGCCTTCCATTGCCTGGGAGGCGCGGGCCACGGCGCCAAACGCCTCGGCGCGGCGATAGCCGAGATTAACGAGCGCCGAGACGGCATCGTCGACCGGGCCGGGCGCCGCGGCGTCAGACCTGGCAAACTCGACATGGCGCACCACCGCCAGTTCGCCGGCCTTGTCGCGGAGCTCCGCCAGAATACGGGTGGCTACTCGCGGTCCGACACCGGGCGCACGGGTAAGCGATATTTTGTCCTCCGACAGCAGGGCATTGCCGAGTTCTTCGGGAGACAACGTGCCGAGAATGGCAAGTGCAACTTTTGCGCCGACCCCCTGCACCGTGGTGAGCAGCCGGAACCAGTCGCGCTCGGTCGCATCGGCAAAGCCGTAGAGATGGATATGGTCCTCGCGCACATGCGTTTCGATCGCAAGGCTGACGGGATCGCCCGTTTTGCCGAGCGCCCTCAGCGTGCGCGCTGAACAGAAGGCAAGATATCCGACGCCGTTCACGTCGATTACCAGCTGGTCCTCGCCGATTGTATCCAGAACGCCGGTAAGCTTCGCAATCATCTTGGGGCACCCGCGGCCTGTGCGGCCTCGCCCCAGCGCATCCGGCTCGCGCGGTGATGGGCATGACACACCGCAACTGCCAGCGCATCCGCAGCATCCGCCTTTTTCAACGATGCGCCGGGCAACAGGGTGCGGATCATCATCATCACCTGAATTTTGTCGGCGTGCCCTGCGCCGACCACTGATTTCTTGACCAGATTGGTGGAATATTCATACACGTCAAGGCCAGCCCGCGCCGGTGCAAGCAGTGTCACGCCCCGCGCCTGACCGAGCTTCAGCGTCGAGGCCGGATTGCGGTTAACGAAGATTTCCTCAACCGCGGCTTCATCCGGCGCGTATCGCTCGATAACCGCTTCAACGCCGGCGAACAGCTGCGCCAGCCGCTGGGCGAGACTGCCCTTGGCGGGAACATCGATAATACCGTCGGCAACATGGGAAAGACGGTTGCCCTCAACCGCGATTACCCCCCATCCGGTGGTTCTGAGGCCGGGATCAATTCCAAGGATTGTCAGCACCATCGTCCCACACTCAAATCACACCCCACATCACGTTCCCACATCATGTTACCGGGCATCGCCGGTCAGCCGGTCAGCCGTTCGAGAACCGCGTCGTCGATGTCGAAATTGGCGGAAACGCTCTGGACGTCGTCATTGTCATCGAGCACCTCAATCAGCTTGAACAGCGTCTCCACCTTGTCGTCATCCACCGGCACCGTTATTTGAGGTCTCCAGGTGAGATCTGCCTGTTCGGCCTTGCCGAACCGTTCCTCCAGCGCCGAACGCACGTCGCCAAAATCGTCGGGTGCAAAAATAATTTCATGCCCATCCTCGGACGATTCGACATCGCCGGCTCCGGCGTCCAGCGCCGCTTCAAACATCGTATCGGCATCGGCGGCATCAACCGGATAGATGATCACGCCAACGCGCTCGAATTGGAAGCTCACACTGTTGGTTTCTCCCAGAGAACCGCCAAATTTGGTAAAGGCCGAGCGGACTTCGCCAGCGGTCCTGTTCCGATTGTCGGTCAGCGCCTCGACGATGAGGGCGACCCCACCGGGACCATAGCCTTCATAGCGAATTTCCTCATAGGCGGCGCCGTCTCCCTCGCCGCTCGCCCGCTTGATTGCGCGTTCAATATTGTCCTTCGGCATATTAGCCGCATTGGCTGCAATCACCGCCGCCTTGAGCGCCGGATTCATCTCCGGATCGGGCAAACCCGCCCGGGTCGCGACCATCAAATCACGAATAAGCTTGGTAAAAACCTTGGCGCGCTTTTTGTCCTGCGCCCCCTTGCGATACATGATGTTCTTGAATTTGGAATGCCCCGCCATAACAGATTCTGCTCTTTGGTTATTCTGCTTCCAGTGTCAGAAGGTCTCCGACCGGAGTTTCTATACCATATCTAGCGATTGTACGCACAAAATTGCCACATATTGGCGTTTATACCTCCTGGACCGACCCCTGGAGCCTGAATACAAGGGCTTAACCAGTCAATATGGCAACATTACGGCCAGCTTGATGAGGGAATCCGGAGGCAGTCCTCATGGTGCTGTCCAGCGTCAGCAAAATCATCCCGCCGATCGTTCAACTCTAATAATTTTAGTTTTTACAACCCCAAGCCGTTTAGATTTAACCATCGGATAACCTTTCACGTGCAATATCCCGTGTGGACGAAATTCATCTGGACGAAATGCATTTGGTCCAAATGCCGCCATCAAAGAAAAAGCCATGCCGCCCAAAACGGGCGACAGGAGATCCCGAAAGGAACATTTCTCGATGAGTACCGCTCGATCCGAAAAGCCCGTGAAAGTCAAAGCATCGGGAAATCCGCTGCGAAATATGCACCTCGGCGTCAGGATTGTCATGTTGCTTTCCCTGCCCTTGCTGGCCACGCTCTGGCTTGGCGGCAATAATCTATTGTCGGTGCGTGGCGTCGCCTTCGAATCGGAAAAACTCGGTGCTTTGACCCATATGGCAAAAAAGATCACCGCAGCGATCAACGAACTGCAGA
>JBLHKG010000013.1:0-11623 GCA_047619835.1 Alphaproteobacteria bacterium | reverse complement strand
GAGACCGCAAAGCCGCGTCGTAATGCGGACATAACGCGGACACCAGGGTATCAGCGAGAGCCTGAAATAATTGGTGCACCCGACAGGATTCGAACCTGTGACCTCTGCCTTCGGAGGGCGTTTTAAGCGGTGAACATGGGGGAACATAGATGAACATTATGAACCTGTAACATATTGTTTTAATTTATTCTTTTCATCTATCAGGTATTTCGCTAGGCTCCGCCTCGTACCCAGTATTTGCTGCACTTTGCACTTACATTGCACTTACGGATCGGATGAGGCGAAGATGAAAGCGACGATCGGCAACCGGTTGCTGGCAGGGATTGAACCGCGGGAACGACCCTTCGAAATTCACGATCAGCGGATGAAGGGGTTCCTTCTCCGGGTGCAGCCGAGCGGCACCATGACCTATCTGGCGCAGTATCGACGCGGCAAACGCATCACGCTGGGCCGCGCCGGCGTCATGACGCCGCAGGAAGCGCGTGACGAGGCGAAGAAGGTTCTCGGTAACGCGATGCGCGGCATCGATCCGGTTGTCGCCAGTCGCGACGCTAAGGCCTATACGCTGTCCATCTTCCTCGATGAGGAATATGGACCCTGGGCCGCCGTTCATCTGAAAACCGCTGACGCGACGCTAGCCCGTATCAGGAGCAGTTTCGCAAAATTCCTACAAACCGGACTGGCGGATATCGAACCCCGTGCGGTGGAACGCTGGCGCACGAAAAGGCTCAATGACGGCCGAAAGCCATCGACGGTCAACCGGGACCTAGTTTGCATCAAGGCAGCTTTGTCAAAAGCCGTCGAATGGGGTTTCGTCGGCTCGCATCCTTTGGGAAAAGTGAAAAAAGCGAAGATCGACGACAACCCGATCCCGCGGTTTCTTTCGCTGGAAGAGAGCGCGAGACTCTATGCAGCGCTGGATTGTCGCGAGGAACGAATGCAAACGGAAAGGGCAACCGCGAACAAATGGCGTACCGCTCGTGGCGTTTCGCTTCTCCCGGATCTGACGAAAGTCCACTATGCGGACTATCTGAAACCGATGGTTCTGTTGTCACTGAACACGGGATTGCGACGCGGCGAACTTTTCAATCTTCACTGGGCCGATATCAATTTTCTTCAAAAGGTTCTGACGGTGCGTGGAGATGGCGCCAAGACCGGCAGGACCCGCCATATCCCGCTCAACCAGACCGCTATGGAAGTTCTCACCTCCTGGCGTGAGCAGTTCGACGGACGAGTCGGGTTGGTTTTCATTGGCAAGACCGGCGGCAGGTTCGACAACGTCAACAAATCATGGCGGAAGGTTTTGCGTCAGGCCGACATACAAAGTCTCCGCTGGCATGATTTGCGTCACACCTTTGCTTCCTGGTTGGTGATGAAGAGCGTCGATCTCAACACGGTCAGGGAGCTACTGGGCCATTCCGACCTTAAAATGACGTTGCGTTACGCTCACCTTGCGCCGGAACACAAGGCAGAAGCCGTGAGCAGGTTAAGTTGAAATGCCAAACGCACCCAAATTGGTGAAATGGAGGAAAGAACCCTGAACATCACATACTTCGCCAGAGCCGCCGTCCGGCGTCCTAATCGAACCCTCGGTAGGCGTCTGGTCAAGCGCTGGAAGGCGTGTCGACGGCGCGCCGCTCAAATAAGATAAAACTATGCGCTGGGCGATCTTTTTTTTGCGCCGCAGCAGCGGCAGACATTGCTGCACCGGGCTTACGAAAGCTGCAAAATTTGAGCGATCCACCAGGGTCCCTATTGTGGTCGTGCTGCTGACCAATTCCATGAACTGATCCAAACGGCCGATCGGGACGTATAATTCATATAATTCTTTTAGAAGGGAAGGTTATCATGTTCAGCCCCATTCGAAGATTTGTAGTGTACTGCTGGAACTTTGTTTTCGACCACGAGGTAAGCCCGCTTCGTCACATTCCTGATGTCGCCATCCGCCACTATGTTTTGCAGGCCCTAGGTCTGATGTGGGCCGTAGCCTTTGCGGTGGCGGCTGGAAGTTATACGTTCCTTGCTGTTAGCCTAATCGGCCATACCGTTCTAATCGCGGCCGCAGCTATCACGGTAGCGACCTGGACGGCCGCTACCGCGAAACCTGACGTTTTTGTCCGCGGTTCTACCGGTAAGGAAATTTACCCCCCCCAAAAGCGCGTTTAACAATCAATGATCGCCCCTACACCGACTCGTTTGGTCGGTGGTGCGGCCGTCTAATCAGAGGGAACCCAGAATGTCCGCTAAGTTTGAGAAACTGATGAATGGAGCTGATGGTGCGCTGGCCCTGCTCCAGGTTTTGGCAGAGAACAGTTTCGACTCTGTGCTGATCACCGATGCATCTGCGGAAGGCAAGATCATCTACGCTAACAAGTCCTTCAAGAAACTAACGGGCCACGACCCGACCGAAATCATCGGAAAGACGCCGCGGATTCTTCAGGGCCCGGGAACAGATTCCACAGTGATCGCCAGGCTTTCCGACGCACTGAAGTCGGGCGGGAAATTTGAAGGCAAGGCGATCAACTACAAGAAAGATGGCACACCCTTCATCATGTACTGGCGTGTGCTGCCGATCAAAGTAGGCAAGACAATAACGGCTTGGGTTGCCATCCAGCGGGAGGGGTCGGTCATCTGAGATCTCGCAAGGTTTGGATGATCGGGATCCGGTAAGATTCCAAACGAAGGCAGAAGCCGGTTTGGAGCGCATCAGCTGGAGTCCAACCATCCGTCGACAGCAGATGGCTGGGACGGGAGAGCCCATTGGCCGCCGTGATCGACACTTGCATCGCCACCCAGGCTGTAGTCGGGTGATACCATTGACTCTGAGATAACAGGTTCATCATGCGTGTATTGATTATCGGCGCCAGCAAAGGGATCGGGTTGGAAACGACCCGTCAAGCCCTCGATGCTGGTCATGATGTGCGCGCCTTGGCTAGATCCGCTACCGCAATTGCGGTCTCAAATCCTAGCCTCGAGAAGATGCGGGGTGACGCGTTGAAAACCGAGGATGTAGAGGCGGCTCTTGTCGGGGTGGACGTTGTGATCCAGACCCTCGGTGTTGGATTAGGAGACTTGTTCCGGCCTGTGCACCTGTTCTCGGATGCGACCCGAGTGCTGATCGCGGCGATGAGAAGCCAAGTTGTCAAACGTTTGATCTGTGTGACCGGTTTTGGAGCTGGCGATAGCCGCGCGAGCATCAGCTGCCTGCAGCGTCTGCCGTTCCAGATCGTCTTCGGCCGCGCTTATGACGATAAGAGTTTGCAAGAGCAATTGATCAAGGAAAGTGAACTTGATTGGACGATCGCGAGGCCTGGAGTTCTGACCAATGGACCGCGGACCGGCCGCTACCGGATTCTTTCCGAGGCATCTCAGTGGCGCAACGGGATCATCTCGCGTGCGGACGTCGCCGAGTTCCTCGTTCGACAGATTGGGGATCAGACGTACATTCGTAAAACTCCGGTGCTGATCAAATGACGATTGGATTTTTAGGAGATCAGCGTGAATTCAGAGCTTCCGAAATCGACGGTGTATTTTGATGGTTCCTGTTCCCTGTGTCGGGCAGAGATCGGATACTATCGGCGCAAGGATCAAGACCACGCTCTTTGTTTTGTCGACATTTCTGAAACCGGCGCCGTACCCCCGGAAGGAATTACCCAGGAGCGTGCAATGAAGCGCTTCCATGTTCGCGCAAGCGACGGACGTGTTATTTCCGGCGCGGCGGGATTCGTCGAGGTTTGGAGTCTTCTGCCCACATGGCGCTGGGCAGCGAGCGCCGCGTCCCTGCCGGGGGCCCTGATTGCCCTGGAGTGGGGCTACAGGATTTTTCTTCCGGTCCGAACGTTCAGCTCCCGTTTGTTTGGGCGAGCCCTGCGACTTCACGCCATCATCGGCGGAGCCAAGCGCTTATGACGGGGCAATTTGAACCCGAAGGCGCAACGGCTGCCAGGGTTGACCTTGGGTCGTTTCCCCAGGCCGGCGTGGCGGTCGTTTTCGGCGCCGGCGGCGGTATTGGAGGGGCATTGGTCGAAGCCATCAAGGCCGCGGAAAAGTTCAAGCATGTAGTCTCGTTCAGTCGCAGCACTTTGCCAGCGATCGACCTTCTGGACGAAGGCAGTCTCGCACGTGCCGCAGCGTTCGCCGCCGATCGGGGTGAGCTTCGTCTGGTGATCGATGCGACGGGATTTCTGCATGATGAGCGCCAGGGACCCGAGAAGAGCTGGCGGCAACTCGATGCGGTCAATCTCGCTCGAGCCTTTGCGCTGAATGCGATCGGGCCCGCGCTGATCATGAAGCATGTGCTCCCGCGGTTACCACGGTCGGGCAAAGCCGTGTTCGCAACGCTTTCCGCCAGGGTTGGAAGCATCGATGACAATCGGCTAGGTGGGTGGTATTCCTACCGGGCTTCGAAAGCCGCTCTCAATCAACTGGTTCGGACAGCGGCCGTTGAATTGACCCGTCGATCTCCAGACGCACTTTGCATCGCCTTGCATCCCGGCACGGTTGCCACGGCGCTACCGATCAACGCCGCCGAGGGTTTCATTCGTCAGATATTGGGCTGGCGGGAATATGTCCGCGGGGTCTATTGGACGATGATGCCAAATTATGCCGATGCCAATGCGTTAGGCGCAAGCCGGCCCCTGCCGGGATTCTACTGGACCGGCGAAACTGATATGCGATGCCTAAGCGAAGCAATCAAAAGCACCCGCGAGACCGCATACTCTCACCATATTCAGCGGCTGATGATAACGGGAAACTTCGCGTTGCTTGCGGGCATAGCTCCGAGGGAGATCGAACGCTGGTATCTCGCTGTTTACGCCGACGCTGTCGAGTGGGTCGAGATGCCGAATACGCTTGGCATGGCCGTATTCGCCGACGGTGGCAAGATGGCATCCAAACCTTACGCTTCGTCAGGCGCTTACATCAATCGCATGTCAGATTTCTGCAAAGGTTGTGCATACGACGTAAAGAAGAAGACTGGGTCGAAGGCATGTCCTTTCAATTACCTGTATTGGGCGTTCTTGATTCAAAACCAATCGCATCTTGATAAAAATCCCCGCATGGCGATGCCTTATCGCGCACTTGCGAAATGGTCCTCGGAGAAAAAGGAGAGTTACTTAAATGAAGCGGGGACCTTTCTTGAATCCCTCACCAACGAGCATTCTTCGTAAGGTAGAACGCACGATGAATGAAGTGGTTTAGCAAATGACAACTCTCCTCTGGTTCCGCCGTGACCTCCGCCTCGCCGATAATCCAGCCCTCGATGCGGCCGTCGCGAGCGGGGGCCCGGTCATACCAGTCTACATTTGCGATGACGCTGACGCCGGCGAATGGTCACCGGGTGGCGCCTCACGCTGGTGGCTCCAGGGCTCTTTGTCCGCTCTCTCCTCAGCGATCGAAGCACGCGGTAACAGGCTCATCCTAAAGACCGGCCCTGCAGAAGCCGTCATCAACGAGCTTATATCTGAAACGGGCGCTACGAGCGTTTATTGGAATCGGCGTTATGAGCCATGGGCAACGCGGCGAGACGAAAAAATAAAAACAGCGCTGAAAGGCAAAGGCATAGAGGCGCGCAGCTTCAACGCGGGCCTGCTCAGAGAACCCTGGGCGATTACCACGCAAAAAGGTGAGCCATACAAGGTCTTTACACCTTTCTGGAAAGCATTGCGCGCGAGCGGAGAGCCCGACCAGCTAAAGCCTGCACCCCAGCGGATCCCGGCGCCGAACGATTTTGCCGAGAGTGACGATCTAAACTCGTGGGGTTTGCTCCCGACAAAACCAGACTGGGCGGGCGGCTTGCGGGACACATGGATACCGGGTGAGGAAGCGGCAAATTCGCGGTTGAATGATTTCACTGAAGGCGCCGTTTTCAAATACCAAGACAAACGAAACCTCCCTGGGGTTTCCGGTACCTCACGTCTCTCTCCACACTTACATTTTGGTGAAATCGGGCCACGCCAGATATGGCATGCGGTCGTCACCAGTGCGCTTGCTCAGACTGGCAGTCCAATGCCTCGTGGTGTCGAGACCTATCTCTCTGAAATTGCCTGGCGGGAGTTCTCCTACCACCTGCTCTTTCATTTCCCTGAGCTGCCTCTGAAGCCGCTCCGCACGGAATTCTCCAATTTTCCATGGGCAAATGATCCTGACGCTCTGTCCGCCTGGCAGCGCGGAGCAACCGGTTATCCGATTGTCGATGCCGGCATGCGTGAATTGTGGACGACCGGCTGGATGCACAACCGCGTCCGCATGATCGTGGCCTCTTTTCTGATAAAGGATCTACTGATCGATTGGCAAACTGGTGCGGAATGGTTTTGGGATACGCTTGTTGATGCCGATCTCGCGAGCAATGCAGCGAGCTGGCAGTGGGTCGCAGGCTGCGGCGCGGATGCGGCACCTTATTTCCGCGTTTTCAATCCCACCATACAAGGGACGAAGTTCGATCCCGATGGCGGCTATGTCCGGAAGTGGGTGCCGGAAATATCCAAGCTTCCAGACCGATTGATCCACGCGCCTTGGACGGCCAAACCGATTGAACTAGCGGACGCCGGAATTGAGCTCGGCAGAGACTATCCAGCGCCCATCGTCGATCACTCGATTGCGAGAAACCGGGCGCTCGAGAAATACAAATTGCTCAAGGCAGGTGAAAGTGGCGAATGACTCTACGCGGAATTTCCTTCCCTCATGCTTCCACGAGTTATGCCCGAATCTGGTGTTTGAGCATTTGAAAGGAAGCGGCGTATCAGGTTGACTTGTTGTTGCAAGACACCAAACCAACCAAAGGAGATACGCCACTATGACGAAGAATAACGTTTTAGAATTTGCGGGTCAGGGAACGGTTGTACAAGGGGATCAACGCTTGGCGGACAAGGAGTTCGAGGTGCGAGACGTCAAGATACATGCTGCATGTCCGACAAACATGAACAGCACAACAACGCTGTGCCTACATTGCGATTCCTACCCCGATGCGGGCCCCATCAAAAACACTATTTTTGCGTCTGCGCCCGATGGTGCTTTATCGCGCCCTCCAGTTTTTTCAGCCAGTCACGAACCCGGTCACGGTTAACGCCTAGGTCCCAGTACCCATAGTTTGAACGACTATAGATAATAACAGATGTTCGTTGATCGACGTCCGCACTCTGCACCCAAATCGTATCCGGAAAACCGAACGAGGCTGAGCGCTGGACGAAAACCAGCTGATTCAGCCCAATGTCCTTTCCAATAAGCTCTGTGCGCGGTTCCGCTGTTATGACAGCTCGCGCCCGGTCTAACAGATCCTTCTTGCCCAATAAGAATATTGCGCTTTCGAAATCGGGCTTTGCCCTACATAACCCGGGCGAACAGGCCAAGGCATCGTTCAACGACCGAGCGCGTTCGATTGACCGAAGATCCATGGTCCGGGCGGCAAAGCTGCACGCAGTGGTCAGCACGGCGAATAGGATGAGCCCTGACAGCTGGCCTAACTTAACGATATTCATAGCAAGGCACACCTGGAGCAAAAAAGCGATGCCAACGGAGGCCGGACTGAAACCGTTTGCTGCCTGTGATCGACAACATCAGCTATTGATCAACTCCATCAGCCGACGCTCCATCACAGGGTCACTGTCGAACACACCGGTCATGGTTCTCGTGACCATAGCAACGCCCGGCTTGTTGACGCCGCGGGTCGTCATGCATTGATGCTGTGCCTTGACGATGACGGCGACGCCCCGCGGAAGAAGCGCCTGCTCGATACAGCGGACGATCTGAGCAGTCATGGTTTCCTGGGTCTGCAAACGGCGTGCGTAAGCATCGAGGACGCGCGCGAGCTTACTGATTCCGACCACTCGATCGGAGGGCAGGTAGGCGATGTGGGCGGTTCCTGTGATGGGGACGACGTGATGCTCGCAGTGCGACTGAAACGTTATGTCGCGCAGCAGCACGATATCGTTGTAACCCTGAACTTCTTCGAATGTTCGCGTCAGATGTTCCGCCGGGTCGATGTCATAGCCGCTGAAAAACTCAGCATAGGCCTTCGCGACCCTCGACGGCGTGTCCCGAAGCCCTTCTCTCTCCGGGTCGTCTCCCGCCCAGATGAGAAGCGTCCGGACCGCAGCCTCCGCGTCCTCGCGCGAAACCTCTTGCCGTGCGGTTGTTGCTACCCGCGCGACGTCGTTTTCGATGATATTGGTCTGGTCCATCTGGTCCAATGGCGCCATGAATGAATCCTCCTTTTCTGTAAATGCTCGTGCGTCCTTGTGACGGCATAGCGAAGCGGCTGACCGAATGACCAAGTGATCCGATCTACCTTGTAACGACGCTCAGAACCTGGCCGACGGCGGCGACGCCGCCTTCCTCGCCCCAGCGCGGCGACGAATCGAGATGTACACCCAATTGATCGAGCATGCGCATGCAGCTCTGATCCACGATGTCCTGCAACGTTTTGGGCCGGTTATAGAAGGCTGGAACCGGCGGGAAAATTACAGCGCCAAGGCGTGCCAGTTTCAGCATGCTCTCTAGATGACCCGCATGGAGCGGCGTTTCCCGGACGGCAACCACCAGTTTGCGCCGCTCCTTGAGGATAACGTCGGCGGAGCGCGTAATGAGATCGCCGGTATTGCCCATCGCGATATTCGACATCGTTTTGATTGAACAGGGTGCGATGATCATGCCTTCGCTGAAGAACGACCCCGAGGAGATTGAAGCGCCGATATTGCCGGGCGCATGGACCTCGTGTGCCAGATCACTCAGCCGATCGGGATCGACGTCATGTTCCATCTTGAGGGTGAGCTTTGCCGACGGGCTCATAACGAGATGAATTTCCGTTTCGCCCTCGCTGCGGAGCAACTCCATCAGGCGCCAGCCATAAATGGTTCCGGTAGCGCCCGTTATGCCGATAATGATCCTTTTCATAAAAATTGCTCCGGTGAAGGGGTGTTCAGGACAACGATTCCCAAGGTAAGCCAGCCAGATAGTGCCGTGCGTTTGCAGATGATGGGCCCCGCTCAAGCGCGGGGCCCAACTTCTGCCGAACCGTGGATTACATGGTCGGCATGATCACAGTGTCGATCACGTGAATGACGCCGTTCGAGGCGCCGATATCCGCCTGAATGACCTTGGCGTTGTCGACCGTGACTCCGCTATGGGCCTCGACAGACATCTTGCTGCCCTGCACGGTCGCGACCTTCAGGGATTTGCCGGCGATATCGCTGGCCATCACCTTACCCGGGACCACGTGATAGGTGAGAATAGCCACCAGCTTCGCCTTGTTCTCTGGCTTCAGCAGGGATTCGACGGTGCCTGCGGGAAGCTTGGCGAATGCGGCGTCGGTCGGGGCAAAGACCGTGAATGGTCCCGTACCCTTAAGCGTACCGACAAGGCCGGCGGCCTTCACGGCGGCGACCAGGGTATTGAACGATCCCGCGGATACGGCCGTATCGACGATATCGGCCGCTTTCGCGGCAGTGGCTGCGAGACTCATGGCTAGGGCAACCGAGACAGTCCGGAGAAAACTCTTGGCGGAATTCATAAAAATAGCTCCTTTGAGTATGAGAGTGAAAAGTTCGAAGACGGCGATAATTTGAACTTGAACCCTACGACCAACCTGACCGTGGTGCCGCAAGTTCAGTAGATGTACGGCCCAGGGGCCCCACCGGATCACTGCCCGTCAAAAAATTCTGAAAAAAACCTGCCAGGGCGACTGCGGTGCCTGATTACTGCGCCCGGGGGTGATCCACTTGGCGGGCTGTACCGTACAATCTCTGTGACTAATAAAGAGCTTCTCATCTTCAAGCAGCTTTCGTTTTTATAGGAATATCAGTCACAGTCCGCGTACCGCGCGAAAAACGAAGATTGCGTGCTGACCGTTGCTCCGGATTCGAAAAATTCCGAGAGGTAAGTGCCATCATGTTAATGAGATTTCGAACTGGATTTAGAAATGTTAATGAGATTTCGAACTGGATTTAGAAACTCAAAAAAGAGACAATCCCGGCAGAGGCCAGGCACATTTCTTCTGCTTGCGGCACTGCTCCTGATGGCCGGTACGACGGTTTCGGCCGAAGCGCAGGAGAGGATGAATTGCAACACACGAGAATACATGGCCGATACATTGACCACCGAGTATGCCGAACAACCGGCCGGTCTGGGTGTTACCAATCACGGCACTGTCGTTGAGCTTTGGCACGGCGACGGAGGTTCGTCATGGACGCTCTTGCTGACGATGCCGAACGGAAACAGCTGCATTGTCGGTGCAGGGAACGACTGGATTCAGCTGGAAACAGCGAGGAAGGGCAACGTTTCCTGGAAAGCCGCTTTACCGAGAATTCAAAAAATCCAGTAACGGAAAAACAGTTCATGAAAAAAAGGCGCTATTTTAAAGCGTTCGGTAAAAGCGTTGCGTGACGCAAGCTGCAAGCCGGTCGCGTTGGCGGACCGCGTACCGACAATGGCAATAGTGCTGGGCGCCGCGGGCCAGTCGATCCGGGCAACCTAACCAACGTCTGACATACATCCCAAGACGGGAGGGGCTTCGCGGCTCCTCCCGCTCTTGCTCATAAAGCCGGGCTGCACGTGCGACGAACTTCATCATCGACGTCTCCGCGACCCTCAGCCCATCGCGGCTGAAGTGAAAGCCAAGAAAGTCGAAGCCTTTCTCGATCCTGCCGATGAAGGTCTTATCGGGGTGATTCTCTATCGGGGGTGGAGCGGACGTATTTGAAGCAAGGTCAGAAGGACTGTTCCTGACCCGACTCTGACATGGTGGACATAAAAACGGCGGCTCCAAACTCTACTCGGAACCGCCGTTTCGTTTAGCTGCCTGGGGTAGGCGTCCTGCAGCTAACTAACTGCCCGGGGTTGGTATCAGGCAGTCTTTTTCTTACGCCGTGCGAAGCCAAGACCGAAGATGCGCAAGACCGTGTTCGTGCTCTGCGGCGGCGCTGCGCCTTCCGTTTTGGCCCGGTATTAATCAGACAAATCGACCACCTCGGTCATTTCTTTGATATCGTTATTGTATAGTTCTGCCAAATCACCAAGAGTATTTAAGATATCATCCGGGCTGTTAGCTTTCCACCAACAGTAAGTGACCATGGCGTCTTTATTTCCCCAATTCATCTGAAAAGACGCCTTTTCATTTTTTAAAGCGCTTTTCATTTGTTCAGGAGTCATTGAGCTTATTGCCGCAAAATGTTGTTTGCGAGCTTCTTCAGATTTGAACGTGTGGGTTGCTATATAATCTTTCATATCATGTTCCTTTTTCACAGACGATTGTACGGGGATTACCGCCGACATCAACGGCTGGCATTGTCACATTAACATGACGGACGCGTACGGGCATCTGCGGTAGCCTATCGAGATGGACAAAATCTGCTTTAAGCGCCACCGATTTCCACCGGACATCATTCGCCATGCCGTTTGGCTCTATGCCCGCTTCACTTTGAGCTATCGAGACGTGGAGGATCTGCTTGCAGAGCGAGGCCTCGATATCTCGTACGAAACCGTGCGACGCTGGTTTCTTAAATTTGGTGAGCCGATTGCTCGAAACCTGCGCACGATGCGACCAACGCCCAGTGACTATTGGCATCTCGATGAAATGGTCATCGTCATTCGAGGGCGACGTCATTGGTTATGGCGAGCCGTGGACAATGAA
>JBLHKG010000012.1:0-11644 GCA_047619835.1 Alphaproteobacteria bacterium | reverse complement strand
TTCTGACCGCTTACAGAAAACTGTTGGCGGCTTTGAGATCCGTCGCGTTGTCGACGTCCAGCCATTGGCCGGTGACGTAGCTGACGCGAATATCCAGACCCTTGGCGATCAGCCGCGAAAACAGGCCAGGCAACCCGGTGCGATCCAGCATGCCGTCGCGCCGCATTGTCTCTATTTCCGAGGCAATGGCTTCGCTGCCCTTGTCGCTGGCAAATGCCAGGCCGATCCATTCACCGTTGATTTGATCGGCCGCGATTTCAGGGCCAATACGGGTCAGAGATTTAGGGACGTCATCGAGATACCCGAGCTGAAACGGCGCCGAGCAGCTGACAAGATCGCGAAGGCGCGAGGTAGGGTCCGGGTCGCGTTCACGCCAAAGAGCATCAACCGCCAGCACGATGTCGCCTTCGGTATTGCGTAATTGATCGAGAATATGTTGCCGGAACAGAATGTCGCCATAGGCGATCAGCATCTCGCCGTTGATCCGGTCTGCCGCACAGGCCAGCGTCGCAAGCTCGCCAGTCGATTCGAAAGCATCGTTGTCGATCATGTGAATCGACGGCAAATTCACCATGTCCTTACGATAACCGCGCACCACGGTGATGTCGTGAACACCGCCGCCATGCAGCGTATCGACGAGCCGCCGCAACAACGGCTGGCCGCGGACATCGACCATGCATTTCGGCCGGTCTTCGGTCAGCGCCCCAAGTTCCACCCCGCGTGACGCGGCGAGCACAATGGCATGCGGCGCATCCGGCGTTGCGGGTAAATATTTCTTCTCCGCCTCGGCGAGTTCGGCATTTCCGGCGATCTCGAAGATGTCGCGAACAGCAGCGACCGATTTTTCGATGCCGGCGAGCGATTGTTCCCGCGCGATGCGGGATGAAACCTCACGCATGGCCGTGATGGATGCCCGCAGATTATGATTTGCCCAGATGACAAGCGACACGCCGGCCTTACGCCAGGCCTCTGTCGGTGTGTCGTAATAGGTTGTGGGGACGATCACCACAGGGCACCGATTACCCCATTCCTCGATAAAGGTCAGGATTTCTTCGGGATCGCGCTGCTTGGAATGAATCAGAAGCGCGTCCGCGCCGGCTTCATGATAGGCCTTTGCGCGCTTGAGAGCCTCGACCATGCCGCGGCCGGAAATAAGGGCTTCAATCCGTGCAACGACACAGAAATCGTCGTCGATTTGACTGTCCTTGCCGGCCTTGATCTTGCCGCAGAATTCATCAATGTCGGCCAGGGGCTGACCATCGCCAATGAAGGAATTTGTCTTGGGAAACAGCTTGTCTTCGATACAGATCCCGGCGATGCCACGCTCGCCGAGCTTGCGGACGACGCGGCGCATATTGTTGAAATTGCCGTAACCTGTATCGCCGTCCACCAGGATCGGAATAGAGGT
Source organism: Alphaproteobacteria bacterium (assembly GCA_047619835.1). Classification (GTDB taxonomy): domain Bacteria; phylum Pseudomonadota; class Alphaproteobacteria; order MPNO01; family UBA2964; genus JAYOEY01. The sequence continues at coordinate 10,236 of JBLHKG010000012.1, read as the reverse complement.
TGCGTCCGCCATGAATTCGAGGACGTCGAGTATCTGTGTCCAGGAGGCCTCGTTGCTGTCGCGGACTCCGAGGGCGGCCGACATTGTCAGCCCCGACGCCCAGATGCCGTCGAATCCGGCCTCTTCGACGATCTTGGCGGACAGCCCGTCATGCGCTTCCATGATGAACTCGGTTTGTGACGAAGCCAGCAGCATTTTTAGCGCCGTGGTCCGGCGGGGGGCCCCCTGGGATTTGCCCGCGCTGAAATTTGACTGTGGCGTTGCCGCCATGACACTACTCCTTGTCGAATTCTGTGCTTGAAAATAACCGGGTTGCCAAATTAGGCAGCGTTGAGGCTCATTGCAACTTGTTATGAGGTGAGATGGGCTTTCGCTGGCCGGTGCGCAACCTAATAAGGGGAATCCGCAGCGGGGACCTATCGGTGTGACGTCAACCAATTGGTTAAACATGATCTTTATGACAAGGCGTCGATTGACAGGCCTTTGATCGGCGCGTTAGACGAAGCTACTGAATACAGGGATTTTTATGGCGGAACCGCAGAAGATTGGCGTTATCGGGCTAGGCTATGTAGGGCTTCCACTCGCCATACATCTTGCCAAACATTTTTCTGTGGTCGGTCTCGATATAGATCTACGACGCGTCGACGAACTCAAGGGCGGTCACGACCGGACGCGTGAGATCGAGCCGGCGCTGCTCATCGCCAGCACCATGGAATTCACGACCGATGTCAGCGCCATTCGCGGTTCCGATATTTTTATCGTCACCGTGCCGACGCCGGTCGATGACGCGAACGAGCCGGATCTTACCGCCGTTAAAGGCGCCAGCAGGCTGGTCGGCGGGGTAATCCAAAAAGGCGCCATCGTCGTATACGAATCAACCGTTTATCCAGGCGTAACGGAGGATGTCGCCGGGCCGGAACTCGAAGCGGCGTCTGGTCTGAAATGCGGCGTTGATTTCTTTCTCGGCTATTCGCCCGAACGGATCAATCCCGGCGATCGCGAACACACGGTCGATCGCATTACGAAAGTTGTTGCGGGCCAGACCGACGAGGTTGCCGAGACCCTGTGCGCGATGTACGGAAAGCTTACGTCGGGCGGGGTCTTCAAGGCGCGCGACATTCGCACCGCTGAAGCGGCGAAGGTGATCGAAAACGCCCAGCGAGATATCAACATCGCTTTCATTAACGAAGTCACGACGATTTTCCAGAAGATGGGTCTGTCGATCTATGACGTGCTGGAGGCGGCCGGTACGAAATGGAACTTCCTGAACTTCACTCCTGGCCTCGTCGGGGGGCATTGTATCGGTGTCGATCCGTTCTATCTCGCCCACGCAGCGACCGCGATAGGCCATCATCCGGAGATCATCCTCTCCGGCAGACGGATCAATGACGCGATGGGGGGCTACGTCGCTGAATGCATCGCGCGCGAACTGGCGACCCAGGGCAAAGGGGCAGGCATGCGGGTGCTGATGCTCGGCCTGACGTTCAAGGAAAACGTTCCTGATTTGCGAAATTCGCACGTGATCGACATTGTTAACGGGTTGACTGATCGCGGTTTCGTCGTCGATGTCCACGATGCGTTCGCCGATGCGGAGGAAGCCAAGGCAATCTTCGGTATAGATCTGATGCCTGCGCTTGACGACGCCAGCGGTTATGATTGTGTTGTCGGCGCCGTGTCTCATACGCCCTATCTGGATTTCACCGATGAAACCTTCAATCGGCTGATGGGCGATACCGGCCTTATCGCCGATGTGAAGGGGATGTGGCGGACCCGCGCCCTGCCGGCCAATTTTCAACGCTGGCAGCTATAGATTAGAGTATTTTCCGTTCAGACGTAGCCAGCCCGCTCCCCCACCCGGTCACCCGCAAGGATACCCTCGTTGGGTGGCCGGGTGGGGGAGCGGGCTGGAGCGATTCCATGTGAGTGGAATATACTGTGCCTCAGTTCTCTTTGGCGAGGCGCGTAAAGGCCCATTTGATCTGGCTCTCGCCATTCTGGGTGGCTGACGACACCACGATCTGTTCCGTCCGTTTGACGGTGTAGCGTATGCCGAGATAGACGCTTTCCTGCAGTGAAATCACGCAGCCCGATGCACGGAAGCGCCATCCTTCGCCACTGGCGAGGCGTAGCAGGACCGATGACCCTTCCTGCACCATCGATGCCCGAACCGCCGGGTGCAGATGGAACCGGGCGACAAATTTTTGGCTGCCATCTCCTGTCAAGCTATCCTCGCCGCGTAAATCGCCGCCATTGGCGGAAAGATAAAGCCGTCTCTGATGGGTAATTCCAAACGGACGGGAATATCCGTCATGGCTGGAATCGATCCAGACACTTCCGTCCGCCTCACGCCGTTCGACAAGCACGGTCTGGATCTGCTCGCCAATTCCGCCACCGGGGAATATTTCGGCGGCGTTCTGGTCCTCGATCGTGATCGTCGAATGGGCGGCGGTGGTACGCTGCGCCATTTGCCAGTCGGCGCTGTCGCCACGGTGAGCGCCGCAATTAACAACGATACGTTCCTTACCGGTGCTCATCTCGAAACTCAGCGGCCCCGCATGCGCTTCGGAATCGTAGCCCGATGGCGGTGGGGCCCCGACATCGATCAGGACAAGGGTACGGTTCGCAGTTAAGCGTTCAAAACCGGCATGCGGCGCCGATTCCAGTGGTTTGCCGCGCGCCTCCGAGCGCGTCAGCGTCACATCGATCAGCCAGCCTTCATCTTCGTCAGCGCCATTGAACAGCGCCAGGCCGCCATCGCCATGCCGGAAAAACCTGAGCATCGGCGCCATTCGGTCGATCATTGTCTGAACCGATTCCGGCACTTCCTGCTGGGCATCGCGTAGCGCGGCACGGATGTCGATCAGATCCCGCAGCACCGCAAGTTGTACCGCAGGGCTGCGGGAAAGATGGCACCCATCGCTCAGGATGTCGTGGCTGATCTGCGCATCGAGCGTCCGCAACGGTTTGACGAGGGCATTGCCGCCGCCAAAGGCCAGCCCGGCAAATATCAATCCCTTGAGAGCCCGAATCCGCGGCGCGCCGGGGGCCGCGTATTTTGCCGTGCGTTGAAGATGCGCGGCTTGCTGGCGTAGCGAGATCGTCAGCGCCTCGATGAATATTTCATCGGCGCCGCTTGTCAGCAACGCGCCGTTTTCGATCCAGTTGGCGATACGCGCGCCCAGAATATCCGGGCGCCAGGCGATCTTGCGCCAGTTGGCGCCGTGGGTCTCTATCCATCGCAGGATAAGCGCTCGTCCGCGCTCGCGTGCCGCATCGCCGCCCGCCGCCCGCAGGTCGCGAAGCCAGTCGAAGCTCGATACCGCGGCAACCCAGTCACGGGAAACCCCGGCAGCCAGCCAGGGCGCATCGGCTTCGCGTATCGTCTTGCCCGCGCACTGGAAATCTCCGCTAATAATGACCGCGCCCCGTGCGGCGTCGCCCGGCCATAAATCGATCGATGGAAATTCCGGCGCGCGACCGGCCCGGGATGGCAGTGTCATCCACCAGATAGAGGTTTGAAAGATCGGCTGGAGCGCCGCATGGCGCAGGCGTCGGAAATTGAACTGGCGTATCCGCATTGCGGCCGTTGCCTCTACACCCTGCCGCGTAGCGTGCGGATGTTTTCCGCGTAACAGTCCGGGCCGCCCTTGAAGGATGCCGTTCCCGCGACAAGTACGTCCGCGCCGGCGGCAATCACCAGCGGTGCGGTCTCGACCGTGATGCCGCCATCAACCTCGAGATCGATGGCGCGTCCGCTGTTATCGATCATTTCACGGAGGGTCCTGATCTTGGCGAGCTGGCTTGCGATGAAGCTCTGACCGCCAAACCCCGGATTAACCGTCATTACGAGGACCAAATCGATTTGATCCATCACGTGCGCGATCGCTTCGGCGGGTGTCGACGGGTTGAGCGAGACGCCGGCTTTCTTGCCCGTGCCGCGGATGGCCTGCAGGGTGCGATGCAGATGAGGGCCCGCTTCGGCATGTGCGGTGATGATATCGGCGCCGGCATCAGCGAAGGCATCGATATAGGGATCGACTGGCGATATCATCAGATGGACGTCGAAAATGGCGTCGGTCGTGCCGCGAATTGCCTTCACGACGCCGGGTCCGATCGTGATGTTCGGGACAAAATGTCCATCCATCACATCGACATGGACCCAATCTCCGCCAGCCTCAATGATGGCGTGAATTTCCTCACCGAGCTTTGCAAAATCGGCGGATAAAATGGACGGTGCGATGCGGATGGGTTGCTGCACGATTCTGGCCAGTTTGGTTCGGAAGATGCTTTTTACGCCGGACCGGCGGCATCAATCCAGTTCAAACTTGTCTTTATAGTCTTCGACGAGCGCTGGATCCTGTTCTTCTTTGGCCAGATAACAATTTCCGACCACCAGGATCTCGATCCCCGAGCCCATAAAACAGCGGAATGCGTCCTCCGGCGTACAGACGATGGGCTCGCCCCGCACGTTGAAGCTGGTATTGACCAGCACTGGACAACCGGTCTTTGCCTTGAAAGACGAAATCAGCGCGTGGTAGCGCGGGTTGGTTTCCTTGTGCACCGTCTGAACGCGCGCCGAATAATCGACATGGGTTATCGCCGGGATGGTTGAACGCGGCACATTCAGCTTGTCGATACCGAATAGCGCCTTTTCGTCATCGGTCATGTCGCGCCGGTGCTCTGGCTTTACATTCGCGACCATCAGCATATAGGGGCTTTCACGTTCTAGCTCGAACCAGTCGGAGACATCCTCGCCGAGGATGGAAGGGGCGAAAGGTCTGAATGATTCGCGGTATTTGACCCGAAGGTTGAGCGTCTTCTGCATTGCCGGATCGCGTGGATCTCCCAGGATCGATCGTCCGCCCAGCGAACGCGGCCCGAACTCCATCCGTCCCTGAAACCATCCAACCGCCTTGCCATCGGCCAGGGCACCTGCTGTCCGCTCGATGGTATCGTCATCGGTCAGAACGGTGAATTTTGCGCCCGCTTCGGTCAGCCGTAACTCGATTTCGGACTGTGCGAATTCCGGCCCCAGAAAGGACCCCTTCATGGCGTCCATCGCGCCGTTGAGCTTGCGCGGCTGACCCTGAAAATGATGATAGCCGATCAGAGCCGCGCCCAGCGCGCCGCCGGCATCGCCAGCCGCCGGCTGGACCCAGATATTTTCGAAACAATTATCGCGCAGCAGCTTGCCGTTGGCGACACAGTTGAGCGCGACACCCCCGGCGAGGCACAGGTTTTTTTCGCCCGTCTGCTTCGCAATCGACCGGCCAAGCTTGATAACGATCTGTTCGGTCACGTCCTGGATTGATGCTGCCAGATCCATTTCGCGCTGCGTGAGCAGGCTTTCGGGATCACGCGGCGGGGCACCAAACAAATCATGAAACTTGTCGTTGGTCATGCGCAACCCGGTGCAATAGTCAAAATAGGACAGATCCAGCCGGAACGATCCGTCCTCCTTCACATCGATCACATTGTCGAGAATGGTCTGAGTGTATTTGGGCTCGCCGTAGGGTGCGAGGCCCATCACCTTGTACTCGCCCGAATTGACGCGAAAGCCGGTGTAATAGGTGAAGGCTGAGTAAAGCAGGCCGAGAGAATGGGGAAAATGTATCTCGCGGGTCATCTCGACATGGTTGCCCTGACCGATACCGAGCGAGGTGGTGGCCCATTCGCCGACACCGTCCATCGTCAGGATGGCGGCGTGTTCGAAAGGCGACGGATAAAACGCACTCGCCGCATGGCTCTGGTGATGTTCGGCGAACAGAAGCCGGTTGTCCCAGTTGTAATCCGGTGCTTCTTCGCGAAGCTTGTCGCGCAGCAGTGTTTTCTGAAACAGCTTTTCCTTGAGCCAGACCGGCATCGCCATGCGAAACGATTCGAATCCCTGCGGCGCAAAGGCGACATAGGTTTCCACCAGCCGCTCGAATTTCAGGAACGGCTTGTCATAAAAAGCGATGTAATCGACATCGGCAAGCGCGATGCCTGCCTCGGCGAGGCAGTAATCAATGGCGGATTTTGGGAACGCGGAATCCTGCTTCTTGCGTGAAAACCGTTCTTCCTGCGCCGCGGCGACGATTTTGCCGTCGTTGATCAGCGCCGCCGCGCTGTCGTGATAAAAGGCTGAAATCCCAAGTATCTGCATGGCGTGCGGCAGGCTCAGAAAATCGTGTAGATAAACGGCGCTATTGCGGAGCCCTGGGTGAGGATCACCAGCCCGCCAAACAGCAGCAGCATCAAAAATATCGGCAGCAGCCAGAATTTCTTGCGGACCTGCATGAATTTCCAGAATTCTTTTAAAAAGCTCATGGCACCATCAAAATCTGTTAGGTCAAAACTGGTTGGTCATGCTGTCGGGCGCTGGTCCTGGCGGTTCCCGGTCGATCCAGTAACTGTTCGCCGTGCGATCGATCTTCCGGCGCAGGGGGTCCTTACCCATCATTCGCAGAATGAGCGCGGTGGGCGTTACGGCCAGAAAAAATACCAGCCCCATGATGATCGGGTTGGTGATTCGATGCAGCAGCAGGCCAAAGCGCGTCCACAGCCGGTTTCCGGCGGCCAGCCATATCGGCTGAGCCAGCGATACAACCAACAGGATGCCGGCCACGCCAAGCGCCCACAGGCGTACATCGCCGCTGCCCATCAACGGCCAGAGGCCGATCACCGCGAACACGACCGTAAAGACGACGCCGAACGAGCGATTGGATGAGGATTTTACCTCGTCATCGCGGACAAAGCTTTCATGGGTTGTACCAGAATCCCTGATTGGAGAATCACTCATGCGCGCGCAGACCTCCTGACAATGTTGATGGTGGTCTCTTGTACATCGGGGGCGTTGTCAATTCAATAAACCCCTTTTCATGCCCGACGTTTCAGCCGCGCCATGAAAAATCCGTCCATCCCGCCCTGTTCGGCAAGATGGCTGGGCAGGGTGCGGACATCGCCATCCGGGGTGAGCAGGACCGGCAGGCCCCCTGTTTCCGCCGCCGTCACCGGCAGACGTTCGAACTCTTCCGTCAGGGATAGCAACGCATCGATCCGGGCTGCCCCTTCTTCGGGCTGGAGCGAACAAACGCTATAGACCAGGATGCCGCCGGGTTTCAGCATCGCCGCTGTCGCCTGCAACAGCTTGTCCTGCAGTGCGGCAAGCCGGGTGACATCCTCGGGCTTTTTGTTCCACGCGATATCGGGGTGGCGTCGGATCGTGCCGGTTGAGCTACAGGGCGCGTCCAGCAGCACCGCGTCGTAGGTCTCTGCTGGCTGCCATTTGGTTGCATCGGCCTTGAAAATTTGGGCAGTAACGCCCATCCGGTGGAGATTCTGGCGCAGCCTCACCAGGCGGGTGCCGGACCGGTCGACTGCGGTGACCGTGGCGCCGGCCAGCGCGAGCTGTACGGTCTTGCCACCAGGTGCGGCACATAGATCGACGATTGTTGTATCGGGGCTGATCCCGCCAGGGGCATCCGCCAGCGCCGATAACAGCAGCCGGGCCGGCAGAGCTGCTGCGGCGTCCTGAACCCACCAGGCGCCGTCGGCAAAGCCTTCAATCTGCGTGACTTCTCCGGCGCCGCGCAGACGGATGGTTCCTCCCGGCAACGCCTCACCGCCAAGCCGGGCGGTCCATGCGGCGGGGTCGTCGCGGACAGTCAGATCGAGCGGCGGTTCCGCCAGATGCGCGGCGGCGATGGCGCGCGCGGTCTCATCGCCATAGGTCTCGGACCAGCTTTTCCACAGCCAGCCCGGGACATTGAGGGCGGGGTCGCTGGCGGCGTCATATACCGCTTTCCCCTCGGCGGAGATGCGCCGCATCACGGCATTGACCAGCCCTTTGAAGCCCTGCTGATGCACCACCACGCACAGCCGGACGGCGTTATCGACCACCGCGTGGGCCGGCGTCTCCAGCAGCAGAAGCTGCGCCACGCCGAGGCGTAGAATATTCTGGATGACCCCCGCCCGATCCGGCAGCGGCTGGTTGATAAAGGCGGCAATTACCGCATCGATCTGGCCCAGCCGTCGCAGCGTCGTGGCGACCATCATGCGGGCGAAGGCCCGGTCGCGGGGCTCCAGAGCGGCGAGCGCGCGGCTCTGGCTCAAGGCTTCGTCGAGCGCCACGCCCTTGCGCAGCACGGCATCCAGCATGTTGACCGCAGCGGCACGGGCATCGATGCCCTGTTGGGTTGGTTGTGGACCGGGTGTTTGTTCGGGAGGAGGTGATGGTGCCATCGGCGCAGAATAGCGGTGTTTTCGCGAAGCGCCAGTAGTGGTTACAGGGGGCGGGGTCATTAACCCCACGGCCCGATGGCGCCAGCCATACGGCGCAGGTTGCGGACCCGGTTTTCCGTGATGGGGTGGGTCGAAAACAGATTATCCATCGACCTGCTGTGCAGCGGGTTGATGATAAACAGATGGGCGGTGGCGGGATTGGCTTCGGCGGCCTCGTTGTCGATTTCTGCCGCGCCGCGTTCCAGCTTTTCGAGAGCGGCGGCGAGCCAGAGCGGGTGGCCGCAGATTTCCGCGCCGGCTTGATCGGCGGCATATTCCCGCGTGCGCGAGATTGCCATCTGCACCAAAGCCGCGGCAATCGGCGCGAGGATCATGATCAGCAGGGCGCCGACAAACCCCAGCGGGTTGTTGCGCCCCGAACCGCCAAAAAACAGCGAGAAATTGGCCAGCATCGAAATTGCGCCGGCAATGGTCGCCGTGATGGTCATGATCAACGTGTCGCGGTTGCGGACATGGGCCAGCTCATGCGCCATCACCCCGGCGATTTCCTCATGGCTCAGGATGCGCAGCAGCCCGGTGGTGGCTGCGACCGCCGCGTTCTCGGGATTGCGCCCGGTGGCGAAGGCGTTGGGTTGGTCGTTTTCGACGATATAAACCTTGGGCATCGGCAGTTCGGCCCGCTCGGCAAGCTGGGCGACGAGGCGATAGAAGCTCGGCGCATCCCGCTCGCCGATTTGGCGGGCGCCATACATCGACAGCACCATGCGGCCTGAGTTCCAGTAGGCGAACGCATTCAGCGCAATCGCGACCAGAAAGGCGATGGCCATGCCCGCTTCGCCGCCCAGCATGAAGCCGATGGCGAGGAACAATCCCGTCATCGCAGCGAGCAGCATTGCAGTGCGCATATAATTCATCGGTAACCGGCCCTATGTTCCGAACGGATATCTGGGGTGTACGTCGTTGCGTCTGTAATGTGGTAAACTGGACAGGTGCCCGCAAGATCACCCGGTTTTGATCGAAGCGGCTGAGGCCCGAAACGAGGCTTCGAACAAGGTGACAGTAATAACCTTGTCGATAATGTGGAAATTACACTGGATAATTGAATATGTCCAAAGAGCACAAAACTCGATCAAAACAGACCCCGGCGGTGCCGGATGTTGCACCGTCCCAGGACGAAACGCCGAAATCAGCCGAAAAACAGAAGGAATTCGGCGGTCGCGGCGGGCTTGATCCCACGCGTTTTGACGATTGGGAGAAGAACGGGCGGTGCGTCGATTTCTAACGGGCACATAGGGTTATGCCTTGTTAATCATAGGGTAAAACCCTATTAAATACCGAATAATCAGATGAATTACGCGTATAACGCGTAATGCGGTTTTCGCTAAATACGCGATGATGTTGCTTTTATGTTCTAAAACACGTCAGCCTTTTTGCCTAATTTTCGTCCCCAACTCCCCCTAAACATCTCCCCGGCTATCGACCAGATCCTTCACCACCGCCGGGTCGGCGAGGGTTGAGATGTCGCCGAGGTCTTCCATTTCGTTGGCGGCGATCTTGCGCAGGATGCGGCGCATGATCTTGCCGGAGCGTGTCTTGGGCAGGCCGGGCGCCCACTGGATGGCATCGGGGCTGGCGATGGCGCCGATTTCCTTGCGCACCCATTGCACCAGCTCGGTCTTGAGTGCATCGCTGGGCGCCTCGCCCGCCATCAGCGTGACATAGGCGTAGATGCCCTGGCCCTTGATGTCGTGCGGAAAGCCGACCACTGCCGACTCGGCGACCTTGGGGTGGGCGACCAAAGCGGATTCGACCTCGGCGGTACCCATTCGGTGGCCCGATACATTGATCACGTCATCGACCCGGCCGGTGATCCAGTAATAGCCGTCCTCGTCGCGCCGACAGCCATCGCCGGTGAAATACTTGCCGGGGTATTGCGAGAAATAAGTCTCATAGAACCGGTCATGGTCGCGGAACACGGTGCGCATCTGGCCCGGCCATGACCCGACCATGCAT